>VGTI01000054.1 GCA_016874735.1 Deltaproteobacteria bacterium | reverse complement strand
CGCTGGTTTCTCGATCTGCGACCTAAGGCGCTAGCGGACCCACGCTTTAGCTACCGCCTGAGTGACGTCCCGGCAGCATCACACCCATCCATTGCTGCCGCTTTGGCACGCCTCGCGGCGGTCGGACCGGCCGATGTCGTCTGGGATCCATTCGTTGGCTCCGGATCTGAGCTTATCGAGAGCTGGAAGTTTGGCTTGCCGCGGCGTCTTTGTGGCACCGATATCGACGCCAAGGCCATAGCTGCGAGTACACTCAATGCTGAGACGGCGGGATGTCGTGACATCATGCAGTTGTCGCAGGTAGATTCTCTAGAATTCCTGGCTCCCAATCCCTCTGTGATCATTTCAAATCCACCGATGGGACGCCGCGTCCATCGGGGTACGCTACAATTGCTTTTTCAACAACTGCTACCAAAATTGGCCCGCGATCTCAGTCCTGGCGGACGGCTGGTATGGTTGACGCCGCTGCCAGCGCTCACGCGGCAGGTGCTCAGTGAGCACGGGCTTAAGCTTACTTACGCAAGTGCTGTCGATCTCGGCGGATTTGATGCAGAAATGCAGCGCTGGGAAAAGCAGGATGCTCCTACGGCGTGTCGCAGCTGAGTGTCATATCCGCTTTGCCACCAAGGACATCTCGGTAAATGAATCGGGCTGCTGGACTAGCGAGAGCAGCGAGGGCGAAATCCTCGCTGGCTGACACTGACGGCGGCGATGTTTTGGTGTCGATTGCTTTAAACTCACCGTAGTTTAGTAAGTAGCGCACTCGGTCGCGGCGCATCATGGGGTGAGCTTCAGGTTTACCAAGATCAATTACCTCAATAGCAGCGCTAAATGACTTGTCTCTGATGCCGCTAAACAATTTGGCCTTACATGGTAGAATCCGTCCGATATGTGTGGATGCTAATAGCACGTGGTCCCGCAGCAGCCCCGCGTCCTCAAGCGCTTGCGCCACAACGTCTAAGCTACCGCCCAAAAAAGAATTAAAGCGGTCATACGTGGGCTTGAATGCCTGGAGCCAAGATCTGCGCGCCGTGAGTGCTGGCTCTACGGGTCCGCGCACATGATGGGTTGCAGGATCTGGGAAGTGATCCCAAAATGCGTCGTTGAAGGCTACTGCCGATAAAGACCAAGCAATGTGGGAACTGAGGTAGACCGCAGTGTTGGCCATGGCTACGGATAGCGAATCATAGTTATCTTTGAGTGCGCGCTGATAGACGCCGCAGAAGCCATTAGCACTCTTAACTTTGCCATCAAGGCAAAGCTTGGTCTCCGTGATATACCAACGTGTCATGATGTCGGCGAGTTCGTGGGTCAATAGATTCATGGCCTCCGTCTTATCAACTAAGGGACCAGTGCCGCAGCGAGCTCGGTCTCTAGCTGCGGTCATACGTCGGTAGCTGACCGCATAGGCTGATGTGGCCGAGCCCTTTAGCCGTGGATCTAGGGTCAGAAACTCTAGAGCGCTCTGCACAGTTGCGGCGCTCCACACGTGGCGATCGTGATCGTTGGGGTGGCTGCCAGACTGGGTGCAAAAATCAAAGGGCTGCTCTTCGCTAGTGAGTTTTGTGCGCACCGACTGGCAACCAATCGCTAGCCCACAGAGCAGTCCTAGCATACTTAGTCTCACGCCGACTTCTCCACTGCGCCCGTTTTTGTTTTTTTGCGGTAGACGATAGCTCCATCCAGAGTCTTGTGTTCAAACTCGTCCGAGAGACCAATAAGACTCTCGCCCGATCCAAGGACTAAATAACCACCTGGACAGAGAGCGGCGGTGATGCGAGCCAGTATCTCGCGCTTACCTGCGACACTTTGATAAATTAATACGTTACGGCAGAGCACCAAGTGAAAGAGGCCGGCAAAGCCAAATTTGTCGCGCAGATTAACTTTGCTATATTCAATGTGGCGACGCAGATCGAGGCTGGCTATCCAGCGATCTTGTTCGTCCTTAGAGAAATACTTAAGCATCATTGCCGTTGGCAGGCCGCGTTGTACTTCGAGTTGGGTGTAGATGCCACTTTGGGCCTTGGTCAGTACGCGCTCGGAAATATCGGTGGCCAGTATGTTAAAGGAGCTCGGTGAACCACTCTTGAGGCGGCGCTCGGTGAGCATCATAGCCAGTGATAAAGGCTCCTGACCTGTGGAACACGCTGCCGACCAAATACGTAGCGTTTCATCTGATTGCACAGGAGTTGATTCGGGCGTGAATAACAGGTTTTCTATAGCCTTGAAAATCTTCGGGTCACGGAAGAACGATGTTTCATTATTGGTAGCAACATCAAGAAGCAGTTGTTTTAGGGGGCCACTCAGGCTATTTTTGGCTTGCTCGTAAAGCGCATTGATATCGCCTACACCTACTTGTCTAGCGATTTCTTGGAGCCTATTTTCGAGCTGAAAATAATTGCTTTCCTCGTACACGATGCCGAGCTCGGCTTCGATGACTTTGGCGAAAAATTGGAGTATGCGTTCAAGAAGCAAGTTGAATCACCTTTCCCGTGGCAAACTCGATTTTCTCCAGGATGATATCGAGAGTGAAAGGTTTCATCATGTACTCATTGACTCCAGCTCTGAGCATCCTTGCGATATCGTCAGGCTCGTTTTTCGTAGTCATCATGATGACTGGCGTGTGGCAACCATTGGCTCTCAGCGAGGCAAAAGTGGTCGGTCCATCCATGACGGGCATTTCCCAATCAAGGAGAATCAGGTCGAAGGATTTCCCGCCTTGCAAGGTCACGAGGCCCTCAGAGCCATTTGCCACACTGGTTAGCCTTAGATCGGTAAAGGGCGCCAGTACGGATTTTAAAAAGGCATGAACAGCACGTGTATCGTCAATAATCAAAATCTCAAACATGCCTACCTCCGTGGCTAGCAATATGTGGACTCTGCAGGCTGGTCTTCTCATTCAGCCACCTTGCAATCTGCTCGGGATCACCAACTAGGTCGTAGTTGCCAGCCGCAAATACTGCGCCCGGCATGCCAAAGACGACGCAGGACTGTTCATCCTGCAGCACCACTGCACCGCGCCGATCTTTGATAGCTGCGGCTCCAGCTTTACCATCAGAACCCATACCCGTTAGGACTATGGCGAGACACCGTTCGCCGTAAACCGCTGCCGCCGATTCAAATAGCGGATCAACCGCTGGACGCACGGAATTTATTTTTGGCCCCTGATCGAGAGTCAATAGCGGATCTTCCGTGGTTCCAGTGATACGCACATGATAATCGCCAGGGGCAACGTAGATCTTTCCAGATTCCAAAGGCATTTGGTCCTCGGCCTCAAGAGCTGGTATGCCAGAAATATTACTTAGGCGTTCAGCGAAAGTAGCGGTGAAGACTGGCGGCATATGCTGGGCGATCACGATGGGGACCACCAGTGGTGGTCTTAGTAGGGCGACAATTTTTTCGAGCACGGTCGGTCCACCAGTCGATGAACCGATGACGACGATGCGCGGTTTAAAGATATCCCAAAGCACACCAGAGGCTCTGGTTACTGTCGTCGACCTGCGGCTATCAGCATGGATCACCTGGGTTGGTTTCAAGGCTTCTAGTTTAGGTAGGATGAGAGATCTGATGCGCTCAGAGGGTGAGTCACCATGTTCCTGTCCGGCCTGTCGGTCGGGTTTTGCGACAAAATCTGTAGCGCCCAGGGACAAGGCTTGGAGAGTGATCTCGCTGCCCTTTTTGGAGTGAGATGAAAATACGAGCGTCTTGCAACGCAGACGCCGCTGCTTCATCTCTTTTAACGTGGCGATGCCATCGAGCTCTGGCATTTCAAGGTCGAGAATGACGAAGTCTGGCTTAAGAGACTCAATTCTTTCTAAAGCTATGCGCCCGTTGGAAGCCGTGCCAACAAGCTCGATCCAGCTAATGCCCTCAAGTGCCGCCGTAATCTGCGTCCTATAGACTGCAGAATCGTCGACAATGAGAACTTTTAGACTTTGCATCGCTACCTCTAGAAAGGGGGCGGCGACTCATGGTCACCGCCCAGTGCTCGAATTAGCCGACTTTTTGCGTCTTTTTGACGAGTTGCGACAGTTTCTCGGAAAGTTGTGCCAGTCCTCGCGACGCCGTGAGCGTTTGATTCGAGCTTGAAGTGCTTTCATTAGCCGCTGACGAAACGGTTTTCAAGGTACGGGCTATACTTTCGACGCCCTTTTTCGATTCGACGACGACGCGCGAGATCTCATTCGTCGTCGCTGTTTGCTCCTCAATAGCTGTTGCCACGACGCCAGATAGGCCGTTTAGTTTCTCGACTGCTTGAGAGATGCCGGAGATAGCCTCCACGGCAGACTTGGTGTCGGTTTGGATGGCGCCAATCTTATTCGTGATGTCGTCGGTGGCCTTGGCCGTCTGCTTGGCGAGCTCTTTAACCTCGTTAGCGACTACGGCAAAACCCTTGCCAGCCTCACCGGCTCGAGCTGCTTCGATCGTTGCATTGAGGGCCAGCAGATTTGTCTGCTGCGCAATCGAACTGATCACTTTGATCACGGCGCCGATCTCTTGGCTGCTGGTGCCGAGCTTAGTGATAATGGTATTCGATTCCTGCACTTTGGCCGTCGTCTGTTTAGCCATCTGCGCCGATTCGTGCGTGGAGCGTCCGATTTCCTTGATCGATGCCACCATCTCCTCGACGTTCGTGGCTACGGTTTGCACGCCAGCAGAGACTTGCTCCGAGGCTGCGGCCGCAGATTCAGATTCTTGACTCGTGCGGCCAGCAATCTTAGCCATCTCCGTCGCAGTAGCGGTGAGCTCAGCGGCGGCACTAGCCAGGGTTGAGGACGTTTCCTGAATGGAGGCGATCATGTTTTGCTGCTCGGTGACATCGGTGGCTATTTTAATGACCTTGACGACACGCCCTACCTCATCGGTAACGGGAGCGTAGACGGCTTGGAGCCAGACTTCTTTACCCATCTTGGTGACGCGTTTAAAGATGCCACTTTTGGTGCGTCCCGCTTTGAGATCTGGCCAGAATTGGCTGTAGTCTAAACTGTTGGCATAGGTTGAATCGCAAAAGAGGCGGTGATGCTTGCCGGCGGCTTCATCTTGACTGTATCCCATCGTTTCCGTGAAGTTTTTGTTGCAGCTGAGGACGTTACCAGAGGTGTCGAATTCAACGTAGGCATAGGAGGCATCAATCGCTCTAATGACGCCGCGCATATTTTGGCGCTCAGTTTCCATTTCGGTAATGTCGTAGCGTACGCCTAGATATTTTTTTGGCCGGCCGCGTTCGCTGAGGATCGGCGCGATCACAGCATCGACGTAGTAGGGTGTGCCGTCTTTGGCGCGGTTTTTGATGACCCCACGGAATATTTTGCCACGCGCGATCGTTGCCCACATTTCCTTGAACACTTCCTTTGGCATGTCGGGGTGACGTGTGGTGTTGTGGGGCTTACCAATTAACTCCTCGCGGCTATATTTTGAGACATCAATGAACTTTTCATTGATGCTCATAATGTCACCTTTGAGATTAGCCTCGGAGACAATACTTGTGACATTCATGATGGCGGTCCGTACCTGAAGCTCCTGCCGTGTCTCTGTAATATTGGTAGCGAAAGTGATAACTTTGCATGGCTTGCCGCTAGCATCGACGACGGGGCAGTAGGACTCGGATACCCAGATCTCGCGTCCGCCCTTGCCGACGCGCTTATATTCGCCAGAGTCAAATTCGCCGTGGCGTAGACGCTCCCAGAAGACTTTGTACTTGTCACTCTGAGTATAATTGGCATCGCAGAACATGCTGTGCGTCCGACCTTTGACCTCACTGAGCTCATAACCGGTCAGTTTGAGAAAGTTATCGTTAGCATTAAGTAGCAGACCGTCCATACTGTATTCGGCAACCGCCTGAGAACGGTTCATAGCGGTGAGCATACCAGCGGGATCGTCCGTATCGGGGCGACCCATGACTTTGTTCATTCCGTAAACTAGTTGTTCGGCATTCTTGAGTGCGCTCATGATTGACTCCTTGGCTATAAATTAGTTGATTCTCGTCGTTGCGGGATCGGTGTTGGGGGAAAACTCCTTCTCTATCGCAGCAAGGTCAATCACACTCATGAGTTGACCGTTCATCTTGTAAATCCCCTTGATAAAACGTCTCACCTCGGCGGGGATTGTGTCCGGAGGTGACTCGAATAGGGAACGCTCAATCTCGACGACGTCGCCTATGGAATCAACGACGAGTGCTACGAGATTGCCATCAAGTTTGCATACGACGGACATTTGATCCTCGCGCCGACTCGAGTCTTTTTGGAATAGTTCTCTTAGTCCTAGCGCTGTCACGATTTGACCGCGTAGATTGACCAGGCCACGGATGAAACTTGGTGACCGTGGTACCTCGTAGACTTTTTGCTTGCCAGTGACTTCTTCAATCTTAAGGACATCGATACCAAAAAGATGGCCGTCTATAAGAAACGTGGTCAATTGTTCGACTGGTCGACGGCGGACATAATCGATGGCGGTGGCGCTCATGCTGCTTTCCTCGCTTTAGTAATGAGTTCCGAGACGGCGCTCAGCAGTATGGTGGGCTTGAGCTTTTCCAAGTAGCGGTCGTAGCCGGCCTTGAGTCCTGCCTCCATGGAATGGATATCCGCCCTAGAGCTTACGGCGAGCATCGGCAGCTTGCCGTGTGTATGATGCTTGCGGATAGCCTCAGCTAATTGAAAGCCGTTTAGGCGAGGCATTTCAATGTCAGAGACAATAAGATCAAAGGTATTTCTCGGATCGGCCAGCAAATCCATAGCCTCCTGACCGTCGTTAGCGCAGACGACTTTGTATCCTGTTTTCTCAAGCACCGCTTTGATAGCCTTGCGGAAGAACGCCGTGTCCTCAGCTAGGAGTATGGTAGCTGGTATTTTAGGGAACTGACCGTCGACTGGTTGCGCCTCTGGTCCTGACGCAAGCGACGGAGCTGGATACAACTCCTGCTGTTTCGAGTTTGGATATTGTCGTTCAATGACGTCAAATGGATCGATGACGACGATGAGCTCTTGCGGCGTGTTAAGGCAACCAAAGATACCGCTATGCGCGTTTATCTTAGAATCTAGATCAGCGGCCGTTGAAAGTGTGTCCATAATCTCGTCAACCATCAAGCCGTAGAGGGCATCTTTTTTCTTGATGACCACGACCGATACGAAAGTAGAGGATGAGTCGCCCGGGGGATAGCCTAGATGTTCGTTGGCCGATATGAGTGGGAGTATGACGTCGCGATAGCGGACCACCGGTAGACGTCCCGAGTATTCAATCTCACTGCGGCGGAATTCCTCAAGCCGATGGACAAATCCTAGCACAATGCCATGTTTGGTCGGCGAATTGAGGCGTACGATCAGATAATCCTGTACCTCGGACGAGGCCTTGGCTTTTTCCGCTAGGTCCTCCGAAGTCTCGATGGCGCGAGCGGCCGCTGTCTCGAGGCGCGCCACCTTGGCGATGCCAGGGATGTCGAGAATCAGAGCGACGGCACCATCGCCAAGCACGGTAGCACCGGAGTAAATCTGTAGCGACTTGATCAGGCGATTGAGTGGCTTGACGACGATATCAGCTGTGTCCTGAATGCGGTCTATGATGAGTCCGAACGAGAATTGGTCGGCATTGAGAACGGCTATGTTGAGCGTGCCGTCACGGTAGTCCGTTCTATTTTCGCGCGTCAGCACTGCATTTAAGTCGACGAGCGGCAGGATGTTCCCGCGGAGGCGGAATACAGGGACTCCGTGGACGATCTCAACGCGGTGCGTCGCGGAGGATTGCTCGACACGCACAAGTTCTTCAAGTCGTACCTGCGGAATGGCATAGGTACCGTTACCACTATTGACTATCAGCGCTGGAATGATGGCTAGCGTGAGCGGGATTTTAATTTTTGTCTTGGTGCCAGAGCCAGCGGCGCTCGCAAGCTCGACGGTGCCACCTATACGCTCGATATTGGTCCGCACCACATCCATACCGACACCGCGGCCAGACACGTTGGTGATTTTCGCAGCGGTCGAGAATCCGGCCTCGAAGATCAGGTTGAATACTTGCTTTTCAGTAAGTGTAGGGACCTCAGCTTGGGTGATGAGACCTTTTTCCAACGCTTTCTGTAAAATGGCATCGCGATGCAGCCCTTTGCCGTCATCCTGAATTTCGATAATCACTTGGCCGCCTTCATGATAGGCCCTGATGGTGATGTTGCCGACCTCGGTTTTTCCCGACTTGCGCCTGGCCTCGGGAGTCTCAATGCCGTGATCGCAGGAGTTACGGACGATGTGGGTCAGTGGGTCCTTTATGGCCTCTAGCAGCGATTTGTCGAGTTCCGTTTCCGTTCCATGTAAGTGGAGATTGATCTGCTTGCCTAAATCTTGCGATAGGTCTCTCACGACGCGATTGAACTTGGTCAGGACGTTGCCGATGGGCTGCATCCTGGTTTTCATCATCTCTTCGTGGATTTCGCTGGTCACGACGTTGAGCCTTTTGCTCATGCTGCTAAATTCCAGGTCATCCGATTTGTTGGCAAACTGGATTACCTGATTGCGCACAAGTACCATCTCACCCATCAATGTCATCAGGTTGTCTAGAAGCGATATCGGCACGCGCACTGAGGTGGCGCCCTCGCTCTCTTTGTTTACGATGGGCTGGTGAATGTCTTTAGTTGAGGGGAGACTGAAGTTTTCATCACTCATTTTCGTTGTCTCGTAGAGTTCGGCATCTCGCATGGATGAAGTTGTCGCCAATTGTGGCGTCATAGGAGCTTGTAGCGCGATCGGCGCTGACACGGGCGGTTTCGCAATGCTGCCGGTGCCGCTGAAGTTGAGAGGGAGATTTACGGCGCAGATGTTCAGGACGTTTTCCATATTAGGGATCAGGAGGTCGAGAGTGCTTCGGTCAGTCTTGGAGCGCACTAGTTGTATATACTGATCGATGATCTCAAGACTGCGAAAGAGAGCGTTTAGAAGCTCTTTCGATGGCAGATGCGTTTCGTGGCGAATTTTCTCTAGACTAGACTCCATGGCGTGCGTTAGGTCGCCAAGTTTTTTGTAAGCATAAAGGAAGGCCGAACCTTTCATCGAATGTATGTCGCGGTAGATGTCGTCGGTTCGCGACTTGACGGCTAGGCCTGTCTCCCCCCCAGCTTCCATGGCCTGCAAGTTTGCCGACACGCGTTCCACGATCTCTTCACATTCGGACAAAAACTCGTCGATAGCTTCTGCCGATAGTTCTGGCGTCCTGATCGCAGGGGCCTTTGGTACTTGAGTGTCACGTGTAGCTGGGGGCTTAGTTGATGCGGCACCGTCGCCCTCAACGTCGTAACTGAAGTCGACCACGCCTCCATCAATCAGGATGCGCGAGGCGTCGATGCCCCGGAGGAACAAGGTCACGTAGGGCTTGGGCATGCTGGTAGCTTCTTTAAAGCTCATCAGTAGCTCTTCAAGCTTATGGGTATGGACCTGGAGATTTTCCAGATCCATCATGCCTGCGGCCCCCTTGAGGTTGTGGAAGCAGCGGAAGGTCGCGTCGAATGCAGCGCGGAAGTCGCCACCGCTATCGATGGATAGCAGCTGTTTTTCGGCATTTTCGAGAAGCTCAAGCGATTCCGCTTTGAACTCGTCTAGTTCTTCGCCTGAAAATGACATGAGCCGATCCTCCTCAGGACCTAGGATCGGCGCGGCGGCGACGGTTCTTTAGTTTTGCCCTCGAGGGAAACGCCAGTTTACTGCGTCTTAACATTTGCTAACGTGGCAAGTCCTGGCAAATCCCCTAGGGTCCTCGCTGGGTCAGCAGTGAGGTGCGTTGCGAGACCGTGGCATGCGCAGAGGGCGGCAATCTCTCGCTCATCCAGCGTTTCTCTTTCAAGCAGCTTCGCTACGCCAGCCTCTACCAAAGGACGATTGGCTGTGATCAAAGATGTCGCTCTTAAGTAAGCATCTTGCAAGAGTTGGCGGATTTCTTGGGTAACTAAATCAGCAGTTGTTGAGCCGATGCCAGCTACTGCAGGGCTAGCCGTGGTTGGCGTCAGATACAGTGCTTGCTGGTCCTCGAGAACAGCCAGGCCGAGTTTGTCGCTCATGCCTAGCGTGCTCACTAAGGATCTGGCTAGGCTTGTCGCCTTGGCAAGATCGTCCGCGGCACCGGTCGATGGTTCGCCGAGGATCTCACATTCCGCGGCCCGACCAGCGAGAAGCACGGACAGTTTGCTCAGGAGTTCCGATCGCACTTGGACGTAGCGATCCTCAGTGGGGCGGCGCAGGGTATAACCTAGAGCCCCCATGCCGCGGGGAATAATACTGATTTTATGAACTTTATCAGTGGTGCCAAGGGCCAGAGCCACGGTTGCGTGACCCATCTCGTGTACAGCGATGCGACGGCGTTCGTCGGGGTGCATGAGTCGCGAACGCTGCTCGAGCCCAGCGACGATTCGTTCAATCGCTATGGTGAAGTCACTTTCCGTGACGGCATCGGCACCCCGCCGTGTGGCAACTAGTGCTGCCTCGTTTACAAGATTAGCCAGGTCAGCTCCCGAGAATCCTGGAGTCAGTGCTGCGATATGATCTGCCGGTAATGTGGAGGCCGCTTTAATGTGTTTCAAGTGGACTGCTAGTATCTGCCGTCGTCCTGCCTGATCTGGCAGGGCTACCAAGATTTGTCGATCAAAACGCCCAGCCCTCAGTAGGGCGGCATCGAGTATTTCAGGTCGATTAGTGGCGGCAAGCAGCACCACTCCCTCGCGTGGATCGAAGCCGTCCATTTCGGCGAGTAGCTGATTGAGTGTTTGTTCCTTTTCATCGTTGGCCGATAAGTGACCCAGACCTAGAGCGCGTGATTTGCCGAGGGCGTCGATTTCATCGATAAAGAGGATGCAAGGAGCATGTTTTTTTGTGTCCTTAAAGAGATCGCGCACTCTTGCTGCGCCAAGTCCCACATACATTTCGACGAATTCAGATCCGTTGATTGAGAAAAAGGGAACCCCTGCTTCGCCGGCGATAGCTCTGGCTAGCAGGGTTTTGCCAGTACCGGGCGGGCCGACTAGGAGGACACCCTTTGGCATACGTCCACCCAGTCGGGCAAATCGTACCGGTTCGCGGAGAAAGTTCACAATCTCTTCGAGTTCCCCCTTGGCCTCATCGATGCCAGCAACATCGGCAAACGTGGTGGTGATTTCGGTTTCCATGTACATCCGGGCCTTCGACTTCGTCATAGCCAGGATACCTGGTTGCGCACCTGCAGCGCGGCGCAAAATAAAGCTCCAAAATGCGTAAAATATGAGGAGTGGTAGCAGCCAAGAGAAAAGACCGCTGTACCATGAGTGCGGTAGCTCGCGCCGGAACTTGACTCCTTGCGCCTCCAGGCGACTTACCAGGCCTGGATCCTCCATGGATACCGTGCGGTACCGGTTGGGTCTCGGGAGGTTAGCCTCGTTGGGGCCGGTGGCAACAATCTCGTCGCCCACGATCGTCACCTCGTTGATGGCACCGCTGGCAACCTTAGTGAGGAATTCGCTGTAAGCGATGGTCGTCGTCGCGTCTACGGTCTGCCGACTTAGGTAGACCAGAGTGCCGCCTAGGACCACGGCCAAGATTACCGCCGTAATCCACCAAGACTCATGGCCCGATGGCTGCTCGGGATGCAGCGAAGGGGTCTTATTTAATTCGGTTTTTGACATCTATGCACCTCATCTTGCCAACACTTGGCGGTGCAATTTCCCTGCCATCACCAGGACTGACGGCGACGCGAATCAGTGACACGGGAGGGATGCTGCGCTACACTGAGGCGCAAATCGCTCCTCTAGGGGCTAGCGAGACCCACAAAGTCCAGTAAAAGCCAATTATTAAAGGTGAATACATGACGGCGCAGGCAAATGCAGAACTACGAGGCCGAGGGGCCTGGCAGGATGCGGTGCTGAATAGGCCAGTGCTAGCCTCGGCCCTGGGCAACTTTGTTGTGACTTACGATTTGGTGCTCTTTAGTATCGTGCGGATTCCGAGTCTGAGCAATATGGGTGTTAGTGGCCACGCTCTGCTGGAGACGGGATTTGATCTGCTCGATATCCAGATGATTGGCATGCTTTTAGGTGGCATTTTCTGGGGCGTGCTTGCTGATAAGTTGGGGAGGCTTCCCGTACTTTTCGCTGCACCGGCACTCTACTCTATCGTCAACATCTACAATGCCTATGTCACCACGGTCGATACTTACACTGTGCTTCGATTCCTCGCCGGATTTGGCATGGCTGGCGAGCTTGGCGCGGTCATGACTATCGTGAGCGAAATGTTGCCGCGAGAGACTCGTGGCTACAGCACAAGTTTTGTCGCTGGCGTCGGGGTGATGGGCGCTATTTTAGCTGCTATTGTGACTGAGCATACCGATTGGGAGACGACTTACTTGGTAGGCGGAGTCCTGGGCCTATTTAGTTTAGCTGCCCGGTTGCCTCTCGGGGAATCGACGATGTACGAGCGCTTGCGTCTAAGTCGCGACGTACAGTGGGGGCGTCTCGTTTGGCTGGTGAATAGCAAAGAGAGGCTACGCCGGCTAGTTCACTGCGTACTGCTTGGTATGCCCAGTTGGTTTCTAATTGGGATTCTCGTTACATTTTCACCCGAAATTTGCGCTGCACTCGGAGCCGAGTCGCCTGTCTCGGCAGCCGATGGCGTCATTTACTACTATATAGGCCTGACGCTCGGTTGCTTCGTAGCTGGCTGGCTGAGCCAAACCTGGCGCAGCCGACGCCGTGCCCTTGGGGTGCTAGTTGGATTGACGAGCTGGATTTTCATAGCCTTTGTCCTAGTCGAGAGGGCGTCGCCAGGCGTGTACTACGGTATGTTTACCGCGCTCGGTCTGTTTTCCGGATACTGGGCTCTTTTCGTGTCGATTCCGGCGGAACAATTTGGCACGAATCTGCGTGGCACTGCTACCGTCCTGATTCCAAACATCATCAGGGGCTCGGTTGTGGTGCTTACTGCAGCGGTGCACTTCCTCAGCAAGTCTATGGGTTTGGTGAATGGCGTCGCCGCAGTCGGTGCAGCCTGCTTTGCGCTGTCCCTCATTGGTATCTGGCGGCTCCCCGAGTCCTTTGGTCGCGATCTGGATTTTATAGAAAGGTGAATGTTTGATGCACGAGAGCGTTAGTTTGCCGGAGCATATCAAGGGTCGGACGCTGTTTGGGCATCCCATCGGTCTCTTTGTGCTCTTCCTGACCGAGATGTGGGAGCGCTTTTCTTACTACGGAATGCGCGGACTCCTGAAGCTCTACATGGTCAACTACCTCTTTATTGGCAGCAGACAGTTACTACAGGGCGGCAGCGAGCGCATTGCTGGCGATCCCGGCACCGTCCTGGGATGGTCCTGGATTCAGTCGCTCTTACCGCTTGATGTCCAGGGGCAGGCTTCGGTCATCTATGGTTGGTACACCGGCTTGGTGTATCTTACCCCACTTGTTGGTGGGCTGATCGCAGACCGCTACTGGGGACAACGAAAGACGGTGGTGTTTGGCGGACTTTTGATGGCCCTCGGTCACTTTGTCATGGCCTTTGAAAATTGGTTCTTCCTCGCTCTGCTACTACTGATTCTCGGCAACGGCGCCTTTAAACCTAACATCTCGACGCAGGTCGGTAACCTCTACGACCAGGACGATCCGCGCCGCGACGGTGCGTTCACGATTTTTTACATGGGGATCAACCTCGGGGCGTTTATCTGCAATCTGGTCTGCGGGACTTTGGCTGCAATTTATGGTTGGCACTACGGCTTTGCCGCAGCTGGTATCGGCATGGTGATCGGTCTCGGCGTCTATCTTTGGGGGCAGCGCTACTTGGCTCCGGATCTCAAGATGGCAACCGCTACGCAAGGTAAAGAGGCCGCTAAGAGCCGCACCGCGGTAAGCAAACTATCGTCTGAGGAATGGCGGCGGATTGGGGCGCTTTTGGTGTTATGCGTCCTCAATATCGTCTTCTGGGCTGTCTATGAGCAGCAAGGCAACACCATGCAAACATGGGCCGATGAAAATACGATTTGGCCTACGGTGTTTAGTTTCGCCATCCCGTCGACGTGGTTTCAGTCGTTCAATCCACTATTTATTTTCATGTTTGCGCCTCTCCTCGACATGTTCTGGATGGCTCAGGCGCGCCGCGGCAAGGAACCCTCGAGCGTAGCCAAGATGGCGATCGGCTGCGCCATCCTCGGTTTATCTTTCATAGTCATGATTGTTGCAGCACGCGTAGTTGGTGATGGTAAGGGCAGCCTCATGTGGCCAGTTGTTTGCACGCTCCTCATGACGGTAGGCGAGCTTTACTTGTCGCCGGTTGGGCTGTCTTTGGTCACTAAAGTAGCACCCGCACGCATGGTATCCATGATGATGGGGATGTGGTTTCTCTCCAGCTTTTTTGGCAATATTCTCTCGGGATATATCGGTGCGCTCTACAGTTCAATGCAGAAGGATAGCTTCTTTATCCTGCTCACCGTGTTAGGTTTAGCCGCTGGTGGGGCGATCATGCTGATGGCGCGTCCCATTGCGCGCGCTACGGGTCATGCTCGCTAACAGACGTAAACAGGGTGTCTTCTAGGCGTTTTTTGATCTCGCTGCGATGGCGATCTTGTTCCGCGATAAAGTCGCTGACGAGGGTGGCAAATTGCACGTCGATTGCTGCTTCAATGGCATCCATGTTTAAGTTGATGAGAAATCTAGAGTTGTAGGCAACCAACTGATTGAGCGTCTTCATGATGCGACGACCAATCCGTGTAGAAAAACGTGTGGGTCCCTCGAGCAGGAAGCTCTCAAGCTCGGCGTAAGCGCCAAAGTCGCGGTAGCAGCTATGTTTTTGCTGTACGCCTGTGGGCGTGCAGGTGAAACTCACTCGTGTCAGGTTGCGGGCCTCGACGTTGCTGTCGGCCTCTTGATGGAGGCGAAACGATAAATCGGAGTCACGCAGCGAAAAATGCGGATGCAGCAAGATAGCGTCAACGCCGTCACGGCTGGGATCTTTGCCGCTGTCACGTTGCAGTTTGAGCGTGAGCTGGTGAATGCGGGCATCGATGCGAAACTGATTGGCGACGTTATTGATTTGCGTCTTGAGAAATCGGCGTATTGCTCCATCGTCACTGTTGAGTGCGATATTCGGATAAAACGAAACGAGAAATGCACTGCGGTAATTATTGATGCGCAGAGGCAATCGTCCTTGATCATCACCGCTCGGATCCAGCATGCCAAACACCACCCGCATACTTAGTTCGTTGGGATGCTTAAAATCCTTGAATACTTGAACTTTAATGAGCGGGTCCTTGGGCGGCTCAGCAGGATCCAGATAACCGATGTGGGTGATGCGGGCGACGTTGACATCCACCTCCCGCGGCAACGGAGTCATGGCAATGCCTTGGTTCAATTGCCATGACCCAACCTCGTTGATTTGGTCAGCTTTGAATGTACTGAACGGCGGCATATACATTTCGGCGTATAGCTTAGCGTCGGCCCCCCCGGGTGGCGGAAAAGTCCCACTCGCCGCGACAGCGATGGGTGTTAGCGTGGTAAGCATGGCCCGTAGTTTTTCTTTGATATCGTCACTCTGTGCGGCAATCTCGCGGGCATACCTTAATTTGGCCTGCGTGCCCTCGATTTGCGCTTGGCGCATTGCCGCGCTAATCGTCGAGGGTGAGGGCCAGGCGCGCGGATCTTCCTGGTCTTCAGTCTTGATCATAGTTGGGAGACGCACGGCGAGGGGGATCAAGGATTCAAGCTTGCGGAGGGCCTTGGCCTCGTCGGCAAATACCTCCGGTTTAGTTTTGGCATACGCCTCGCTAAATGTGCCAATGCCGACGCTGACTGATTCCGGTAAACACCAATCTTTTTGTGCCTTCTTGATCGCCTCTGGTAGTTCCCAGTCCACGATAGAGAGTATGCGCAACAGCTGGAAATAGGCGCTATCGGTCACAAGTTTTTTACCAGTCGGGTAATCGGTGCCTAGTCCCGTTAAGGCGCCGTTGGCGAGCAGCCCGTCACTGACGGCATTAGTCCATAGGTTGATCATGGCATTGCGGCAATCTGCGGCGGCATCTGCCGTCGTGGTGTTGACGCTGATCAGATCAGCGGTTCCATCAAGCAGCGAGCTCGTGCGCGAGCTTTTGTTGCTGCGTTTACAGGCGACCATGGGGACCAGTAGTGATGCTGCGACGATAACTATGAGCTTTGGCGGTGACCGAAGCAAATCGCTCTCCCTTCTCTTCAAGACTGCTGGACTAAATTGTAAAGGGCGAATGTCTGTAGAAGCGCTCGCATCATGGCTTTGCGCGGGAATTGCCAGATGGCGAATTCCGACGACATCTCGCGTGGTGGCCGGAACGCTTGGAGAAACAGGCTCCAATGGTGGCCCTTAAACTCGCCTAAGTCGAAGGCACCAATCTGGTTGGCGCCTTCTGCATCCATCAGACGACTACGTGGCCACGTGCGGAAATCCTCTAGACTACGCACGCCAAGTCCCGTGACGCGCTCGCGGATCGCTGGATTGTCCCAGAGTATTTGCATTTCCTCGTCAGTGAGCGAGGCGGTCAGGGGGCTCGTGTCAAGCCACGGCGATTTCGTATGTTGCATGTCGACCTGGGTGTCGTAGAGTCCACCCGGTGCCATTTTGAATCCGGGCTGCGATGCTAGGTAGAGAAACCAAGCGTCTAGGCTCAAATTGGGCCAGTCAATCTGACGATCGCTACGTAACTGTGGGGCTATGATAGACGTATCAGGGCCGAGTGGGTCACCGCTCACCCTGCGGCTAGCGAAGGTCGCGATATCCGTGACGGCAGTGAGATTAAAGAGAAATGACCCAGGCGCGAGAATATTGCGGTCAAAATAGCTGAGGTTCCAGCGTGCCCTAGTTAATGGTTCAAGATCAACGAGGCCATCGACCACCTCGCGCAGCTCGCGGCCTTCGAGAATGCGATCGGAATTTGAGTCAAAAGCCGTGGTGTCGATACCGTAGGAATTGAGTACCTCTTTGACCTCTGGCATGCGTACCACCGAAAGATCGAAAGCAGTCAAAAATGGTGCGATCGCCTCCAGGGTACCGGCAGCTGTTTTGGTGCGGATTTTGGTGATTAAGTCGGCGATGGAACGCGCACCGAGAACACCCGAGATCTGCTGGCGCCCGAAGCGCGCGACATGAGTGCCCTGCAACACTCCAGCATAGGTGATGACGCCAGCGGTCCGTGCCTTTAGTTCCGGATGACGCTGGAGCATCTCAAAGATGGTAGGGCCGCCCTTGCTGTAGCCGAGAAAGATAAATTTTGAGCGGGCGTAACGCGACGGCAGACCATGGATCCACTTGGCCAAAAGATCGGCGGTCTCGGCGTTGAAGCCGACGGTGTTGCCTAGTTCCCAGCCAGATGGCGTAAGGATATCAAAGGGGTGCGGGCGTTCCGCGCCACTGCCATAAAAGTTGAGGGGCGCCTCGTAAATGACGTCGAGTCCCCGGTCTGCCAGGATGGGGCGTCCTTCGGGTCGGCCCCAGTAGCGATTAGCATCGGACAGTATTTCAGGAAATATGGCGAACTTGATAACGTGGGCCGCATAACCGGGAACTAGCACCAGCGTCACCTCTTGGGAGCCTTGGTCGCCCTGTGCCTTGGTGACAGCTTGGATAAAGTTGATGCCCTCCGGTGACGTAAAAAAGTTCTCTTGAGGCGCGATGCTGCGGTCTCTGTTTTCTTGGATCCTTGCCAGATAGCTGGCCACGAGAGGGTGGGACCGCAGTGACGACGGAATCGCCGCGTCAAAGTTTGGCGTGGTCACTTTGGCGTACGACGCCTGGTCGAAGTAGATTTCGCGCCTTAAGCGGTAGGCCTCTGCCGAGGTGTTCGCACTAAGGACCTTGGTGATGACCTCGTTAAACTTCAGAGGGGTGTAGCCTAAGTGCTGTCTGATGGTCGCCTCGACGGTTCGATCGATGACGTCAGGGGCCTCGGAGGTGCCGCGACCCCGGAGTTCTTTGCGAATCTCTAGTGCAAACATCTGATTATAATAGAGTTTCCAGTCCACCTCGCGGACTCTCGATGCTGCCGCAGCGGTGCCGCATGTGATGCAGCCCCATGCCCATGTGGTCCCCCAGAGGAAGGCGAGGATCCGGAACCAAGGCCTGGCGATCCAGCGATCAGTGCACACCATGCGTACCCCGCTCATCTTGGTATAGCTATCCAGCTATCTCTAAGTTGCAAGAAATTTAGGAAATTTACCCTTTATTGTAATCCATAGCGGGGACTCAGGACACTGGTAAGGGGGAGGGTGGTAATTCTCACTGAGACTATCAAACTGTTTAACTATTTTGATGAATTTTTTCTAAAGCTCAGGTAAAACCCTGGTCACATTTTATGGCCCTGTCGGACCTTCGTGAGGATTTCTATGGCAAAGACTCTCGCTTGTGTGGTGTCGTCGGTACTTTGGTTAAGCACGGTCGTCTACGGTGCCGCATCGCAGGCCGAGAGAGCGCCGCAGGCGCAAGCGCACAACGCCGTGGCAAAGTGGCTGGATCACCAGGAGCCGACATCTGTCGCGCACATGACGGCCAACTTTCTAGCTAACGGTGCCGTATTGGCGTCGCCGTCCAAAACTGACCCCGACTACTACTATCACTGGACCCGTGATGCTGCATTAACCATGGCGACTGTGTCACGTATTTACGCGACAGCGTCAGATCCGGCCGAGCGGAGTCGCCTTGGCGACATGATGCGTAATTACGCGCTGTTTGTCCGCGGTATTAACGATCGTCCGACCCAAAGTGGTCCCGTGGATGCCTACTACACGAATATCGGGGAGCCTAAGTACAACGTCGATGGCACGCCGTACGATCGGCCTTGGGGTCGCCCGCAGACGGATGGACCTGCACTGGGCGCGATCACTTTGCTGAAGTTTCTCTCGATCTCAGCGGCCGAGGATCAGCAAAGTTTTGTCGGTCGTGACGACGTTCCTGTCATCAAAGAAGTCATTACGCAGTATCTCGACTACACAGCGCACCACTGGCAAACACCGTCGTTCGACCTGTGGGAGGAAG
This sequence comes from Deltaproteobacteria bacterium, assembly GCA_016874735.1. Classification (NCBI taxonomy): domain Bacteria; kingdom Pseudomonadati; phylum Myxococcota; class Myxococcia; species Deltaproteobacteria bacterium. The sequence continues at coordinate 2,399 of VGTI01000054.1, read as the reverse complement.
TGAGAGGTCATCACTTTTATAACGTCATGGCGCAGCGCCGCGCTTTACTGCTGGGCGCTCAATACATGCACAAGAATGGTGATAAGGCTCGTGCCGCGCACTATAAAGCCCAAGCACAGGTTCTCACTGCGAGAGCAGAAAAATACTGGGACGAAAAGCGCGGCTACATTGTGGCCACTCATGATCGCAGTGGTGGCATTGACTATAAGTATTCGAATCTTGACGTAGCGGCAGTCTTGGCGGTGCTCCACACGGACGATCACGGTGAGTTTTTCGGACCGACAGATGACCGCGTGCTGTTGACGGCTTTAAGGTTGGTGCAGAGCTTTCATCAACTGTTCCCCATTAATCAGCGCCACATCGATCACGATGGGCTTGCTATGGCTCCTGGTATCGGACGTTATCCTGAAGACCGTTATGACGGCGTGACCACGTCAACGCTGGGCCACGGCTGGTTCATTGCTACAGCTGCACTCGCTGAATTGCATTACCGTGCTGCGCTCGGATTTGCCACAGCGGGGCGGATTGAGATCAACAACCTTAATCGTGCTTTCTTTGCTAGTTTACCGGGCTCTGCGCTCAACAGCGTTTTGACTGAGCAAGCGCAGTCTGGCAAGACTGTCGTGCTGAAGAAATCGCAAGATACTTTTAAGGCCGTCATCACGGCCATGCTTGACGCCGGTGATCAGTACATCGCCAGAGTGCGCCATCATGCGGGATCCAGCGGTGCCCTTGATGAGCAGTTCGACCGCTTCACCGGCTTTATGCGCGGGGCGCGTCGTCTGACCTGGAGTTATGCGAGTGTGCTCAGTGCTACGGACCAGCGCCGCCAGTTGATCGAGTTGCTAAAGGACTAGACCCATGAACCCATGGCATGACGTCAGTATTGGTGACAGAGCACCCGAGGAATTCCCGGTGGTGATTGAAGTCCCCAAGGGATCTAAGGTCAAGTACGAGCTGCACAAAGAAAGCGGGTTGATCAAGGTCGACCGCATTCTATTTAGCAGTGTGCACTACCCGGCCAACTACGGGTTCATCCCGCAGACGTATTGTGACGATAAAGATCCATTGGACGTGCTGGTGCTCGGGCAGGAGACGATAGTCCCACTGGCTATCATGTACGCACGACCAATTGGTGTGATGAAGATGGTGGACCAGGGTGAGGCTGACGACAAGGTCATCGCCGTGCATGTTCACGATCCAGAATTTAGTCATTACCATTCGATCTCTGAACTACCGCCACACCGTATTGCCGAGATCAAAAGGTTCTTTGAGGACTATAAGATTCTCGAGCACAAAAAGGTCGTCGTGGAAGACTTCGCCGATGCCGCCGTGGCGCGCCAGGTCGTCATGGCTGCCGTGGCCATGTATCAGCGCGATTTTGGTGCTAAGTCTGTTTGAACTGAGCCAATGACGAAGGCTGCGGCGCAGGTAGCTGCGGTTCTGGTTCCGCGGTGGGAGGGGAGAGCTACTACGCGGGTGGCGGTGGTGGTGGCGCGGGCGGTGGCTCACAGCTATGCGGGCCTAAAAATTACATGACCTTCTGCCACCCAAGCCTCACACGCTCTGGCGAGCGTACTCCGGTATGGATTGAGTTTCCTGCTGTAGCGGGTAGGTAACCTGATCCTCCATACCTCTGAGGACGGTTCCACTTGCTCAAAGTCAGCAACAGGTCACAAATCAAGGAATTCGCGCAAGGCATCCTTGACTCTTGCACGTAGGTTTTGAGGAATAGGACCTAATTCGCGGCGAAACAGCGAATTGTCCCAGGCCAGGTCTTAGTTACCCAAGTTCGCCGAAGATACGCAAAACGGACGTGCCTCAATAGCGTCTCACCAAAAATCTTCCGGCGAAACGATTCTAACCCCCCGAAACTAAGACCATATTTGCCAGCTATTTTTTTGCCTCAAGATTTCCACGTCCCTGCCGATGGAAATTCTAAAGATGGCGGGGCTTTACGGCCCTGATCCCGGAGCACTGAGTGCCCCTCACGGCAGGGGGATGATTGCAGACCAAACTGAGACAGATCAAACGAATACTAAACACCGCGGCTTTATCGTGCTGCGTATTGTTAGCTGTTGCCTCGGCTCTGCCTACACTTGCCGAGACGCCTACCTTTCCCCTCAGCTACGCGGCAAGATTAACTCAAAGTAGCGGTGCCCCGGTCGAAGGACCGGTCTCAAGTGAGGCTAGGTTTTATCAGACTGACGTTGGGGGATCGCCGCTTGGTCGCGTCTTTAGCTTTAATGATATCTCTGCATCTCAGGGTGTACTCTCCCTAAACTTCGATCTCACGGCGTCTGAGATCGAGGCCATTTTTGGCGATGGATCTCAGCCCGTTTACATTGAGCTGACCGTAGGGGGTAAGACCTATCCGCGGCAGCAGTTTAGCTTCGTGC
>VGTI01000053.1 GCA_016874735.1 Deltaproteobacteria bacterium | reverse complement strand
AAATATTTCGACGAGCTTGGCATACCTCGACTCACATGACCTCAACTTCTCGAACCGCCTGGTGCGGACCCGCATGCCAGGTGGTGTGGCAGGGGCGCAGCTAACTGCTGCCCCCTATGCCGATCAATGAACTTGAACCGTGGCCAATATTTTTCCCGCCAATTCCATTGCTTAGAGTCATTCACGAGGTATACCTCACTGGGATATAACTCATATTACGTCATTTTATGATGCATAAATCCAGACGATATGCCTCACCAAGCTGCATGCGGAAATTCAAGGTAGCTCAAGCTAGGGTTACGCCGTAAGTACCTGAATGAATGGATTTAGGTAGATTGCGGAGAGCGGACCAGTATCGGTGTACGCTCATGCCTACGTCGGTTTACATTGCTTTTTATGTGCTAGAATATATAATATACGTTGCAAAAAGTGTGTAACGTCGACACTTAAAGGTTGTAAAAAGTGCGCCGATCGCTCATAAAGCGCTTAAATGAATGGAAAAAACTGCCCAAGCGCAAGCCTTTGCTGATTGATGGCGCCCGGCAGACCGGAAAGACCTATCTCGCGGAGAAAATTTTTGGCGCTGAGTCTTTCACCCGAGTCCATAAGTTCGACTTTCGGGAAGACCGCGCCCTACACAGATACTTCGAGGCCGGCCTCGCACCACAGCAGCTCATCAGGAATTTAGAGCTGCTTCGCGGGCGTGATATTGCCCTTGATTCGGACTTAATTTTTTTTGATGAAGTTGGCGAATGCCAAGGAGCCGTTGATTCGCTTAAGTACTTTTGCGAGAAGATGCCGCACATTTTCTTGATTGCTAGCGGCTCAAACATTGGACTTTTGGATTCGTTCCCAGTCGGTAAGGTGCAGATTGAAAACTTGTTTCCGCTGACATTCGAGGAGTTCTTGATCGCGTCAGAGGAGAACGACCTAATCAAGGCCTTCGAGCAACGCTCGCGACTTCTACCCGCACACGATCGGCTCTGGGCACATTTATTAGATTATTATTTTGTCGGCGGTATGCCGGAAGCTGTAGATCTCTGGTTTACTTCTGCAAAAAAAGGTACGGGCATCAACGAGCGTACACGAAGTGTCAGAGCGGTACATAAAAACTTGATTGAGGGTTATTACCGCGACTTCGGTAAGTATTCAGGTAAGGTCAATGCGCTTCACATTGAGGCGGTATTTAATAATATTCCTATTCAGTTAGCGCGAACCTTGGATGACTCTGTAAGGCGTTACGCTTTCAAAGATGTGATTGCGAAAAAAAATCGGTATTTAGATCTCGCCACCCCGATTGAATGGCTCTGCAAAACCAAGTTAGCGACTAAAAACTATGTGATCGACTGTCAACCACGGAGTCCACTAAAGTCGCTCATTAAGCCAAATATATTCAAACTGTTCTTCTTTGATGTCGGGCTATTAGGCAATTTACTCGAAATCTCTTACCGCGAGCAATTGGCGCAATCGATGTCCTTCAAAGGATTCATCGCCGAGAACTTTGTACAATGTGAGTTGATAGCTCAAGGTGCGACTCAAACCTATTCCTGGAGTGAGAGAAATTCAGAAATCGAATTTATTCATAAGTCCAAGGTCGGGGAACTTATCCCCATCGAAGTCAAAAGTGGTAAGCGTACCCGTGCAAAGAGCCTGGTTGTATACTGTGAAAAATACGCTCCCACGCGCACCATCAAGCTAGTCGGCTCCGCCGGTGGCAGTGACGACGGCCACATAGTATGGCCTCTTTATTTTGCAAAATTTATCGCCGACATTTGACTTGCTCAAAAAACCGCCTTAGGAACATTCACCTGACTGTTTAGGATCTACCTCAGTCTCATGCTCCGGGTAGCCCTCGGGTTTCGTCTCTGAATGAGTTGCTGGATCGGCATAGTTGATTCTAGCGCCCGCCGCCTTGGCCTTTGCCAAGAGATTCTTCGCGACTGCATTGGTTACATCAACAAAAATGCCTAGGGTGTTGGTGCCAATCTGTTGCTCAAGAGATGGCACTTCTTTGCTTGTAATACCGCGTGATACCGTACCCACAATAACGCCATTGGCGATCAACGGGCCTCCTGAGTCGCCGGGGGCGCCGCTGACTGTTTTTTCTCCGTGTTTGGCGGCCTCACCTGGCTCCCCCCAAGCAAAGGTAAACAGCAGCCCTTTGGTCGGTAAATTGCCTTCTATGGGGCCCAAGGGAGCGATCTTGTTGTAGCCCATCATCTTCTTGACTGATGTGCTGTTGTCCTTGTCGGGATAGATCGCGTGTGAGCTTCCGTAACCCACCAGTTTGACCTCGGTGCCGGCAGGGACCGAAGTGGTTGCTAGCGGCAGCCAATATTTTGCGGTGTTATCTGGGAATATTAGGACTGCTAGATCGATTTCGGGTGACTGATTGGGAGCGAGGTCGCGCCCACCACGTCCGTCTAAGCTAAGAGACGGATCAAAAAATGCCTTTAGTGGCGTGATCGCTCCTGCCGGCGCCTTGCCGTCTTTTGATAACTCCAAGCCATTGGTAGCTAGCAGTACATATTTCTCTCCTGCTGCTGGGACGCAGTGTCCGGCAGTAATTAGCGTATTATCCGAAACAAAGGTACCGCTGCAGGATAACCTCACATTTCTGGAGGCAGGATCAATGAGAACCAGCAGGTATACGGCTGGAGCGTCGAGCGCCGGCACTCCATCAACAATCTTTAAACATTTTTTAGCAGGCTTTTTATCAGCTGCTCGACGGCCAGCTTCCGGCGTTTTTGGAGACGTATTGCTTCGTTCGACGGATTTGCAGCAAACCAGCAGGCCGAATATCCCGAAAAGCAACAGGCGCTTCATCGATACGATCCTTATTTCAAAGGCCTTAACATGATAGCATACTCATGCTCGCTATCTTGTTTAAGGTGTTACCGTGACGGTCAGAGCAGCTGCGTCACCTAACGCGAAGGGCAGCTGGCTACTTCTTGGCGTGGCGGCGATGGACTTCTGTCCGGCTGAGTAGTCGCGGTAGTAAAAATCTGCCGCTTTCACAGCCCCGGCTGGGAAGCTCACGATATTCACCTGCTCCGTGCAAGATGCATCACGGTAAAATGATCCTGTGAGTGAACCCGAACTCAGCACGATCTGGAATTCCTCGCCACTGTTAGCCTTGGGTGTGCTCGCTCCGCCAGCTACGTTGGTTCCATCGGCCAGGTGAACAGCGAGTGGTTGGCACTGACCAATCTTAATGGTCTCGCCGCCAGGAGCCTTGGCAAACCGGACGGCCTGCGGCTTGGGCGGAGGTGGTGGTGGCGTGTATTTGACGCGTCCCGCTAGGGAGGCCGGGCCGATTCTCACTGCCGGATTCTCTGTTTTGAGCTTCGGTGTCGCCGTTAAATTCACCCCGTATAGCGCACCGCTCCGCATCTGCGGATCTTTAAAGTAGAGAACATCAGTTTGGGTTTTACCCTGCGGTAAATCGATGGAAGTGATCGCGTTACTACAAGTGCTGTCACGGAAGAATCCACCTGTGGCAACCGATGACTTGAGTTCGATGGTGAGATCGACGTCGAGTTTAGCTGGAATTGCTGATCCTTCAGCGACTGCGCCTGAAGTTAAGTTTAACACCAAGGCTGTGCAGGAGTCGGGCTCCAGCTCCTCGACTGTATGCCCCTGAATTAACTGGTTACCAAAGTTTAGTTTATGGGTGTAGAGCCGATCGGGTGGTACACGTGTGCACAGTAAGTTCATGGAATCAAGTTCCCTTAAACCGCCGCAACCGCCGTAGTGAGGACCGCCATAAGGCGGGGCTTGCGGAGGCCCTTTCTCACCGGGGCCTCCGGGATTCCCCGGCTTCCCCTGGCCGATGATTTGCTTCGACTCCTTTTCGATTTGGCCGCAGGCTGCGAGGCCGACCGTCAAAAGCATGGTCGCTATTGGGCAAGAGACTGACTTCGCTGAAAAATGCATCGATGTGACTCCCCACCTGGTTGTTTGCGGTGTAGGTCAGGAGTCTCGGCTCCATGGCCTACTAGGGAGCTTATCGGGCGAGACAACCACCCGGTTCATTGGTTGGGCCCACTTTCCGTATACAAGCGTATACAAGCAAGTATACGGCCGTTAATGGCCATCAGATGCCAGGGCTAGCAATGAAGCCACCTGAGCTAGCACCGCTGCCTGAGGCTCCGCTGCTTTCCGGACTTAGTAGCACGACATCCAAGCGATCTTCGTCCCGTAAGTCCACTGTGCTCTCTGATGAGTTGGGGCCGAAGTAGGCAACCACTCGGTAGAGGTCCGGCGCCAAACCATAGAAGTAGAAGTCGCGTGCCACCCTCGTTTGCACCTGGAGGGCGTCGTTGCAGTTAACGTCCGATCCAGCGATGGGAGTTGGCATAGCAGGGTAACGATAGGCCGCGTCAACATAGACCGAGCGGTTAGCATAGCGAGGGTCTCTGTACATCCTCTCAAGTGCTGCGGCTTGGGCAGCGTTGGCTGGAGCGCTGGTTGGATTTGTTTTGGGAGCGCTGATGGGGCTGGCCATTGGAGGAGCATTTGAAGAGGACGATATGGCGGTATCGGCACGCGCCGTGTACACACAGACTCTGTCTGCCACGCCGCCACTAACCGTACCACTGAGTGTGCGTAGAGCGCTTGAGCTGCCCAAGACGCCCATGGGATCAAACTCGTACACCGCTTCAGCGTCACCATAGGACGTACTGCCCGCTGCGGGCGCCTTAAAGGAACGGTCTAAGTCGATGTAGAATTCCAAGTCGGCCGTCGCATTCGCTAATACCTTGAATTCCTGGGGGATGGTGACGTACGAGCTTTGCTGTGCGTTGCTGATCTTGCCAGATTTACCGTCTGTCTTCTTGAGATTAATCGGATCGACCTCGTCGAGCTCCAAGACTATAGCCTCGTAGCTTCCTGTTGCGGCAGCGATTTCAATAATGGAATCAAGCGCAGGCCTAGCGCTGCTTTGAACGGCATTAACCTTTTTGGTTGATGGTAGTGGAACAATTTCTGAGGTCTCGACCCCAATCAAATGCACGCCTTTGACGTTGAAGTATACCTGGCTAAAACTGCTGCTCATGGGGTCAACAACGGCCAGTTTGATAGAACCCGTAGTCGTACCGCCGCCGCCCGTGCCGCTGCCGTGGGGGTTGCCGACGACGACGCCACCGCAATTGATGAGGTGCAGGGCGAGGTAAAGGCTGCTTAGCCATTTTAGGGCGTTTGTGATCCGTGACTTCATGCTAGCGCCCCTTCTTGTTGATACGGGCAATGGGAAAAACTTGGACGTTGATCTGAGCAACCTCGTCGGCATTGGTTGCTGCTTCTGACATCGCGAGTAGCTCATTTTGCAGCGCATGGATCTTGGTCTTAATGTCAGTCAGTTGATGGGACGCGATAGAGATCGTCACGCTACTGATGTCCCGATCCTCGGGTGCAGTGTCGGTTAGCGCATCGCGTGCCAGTGTCAACATCTGCTGATGGTAGCGAATGATCGCAAGACCCAGCACTTCGGGTCCGGTATTTACTACCTTCCTCGTGAGCTTGAGACGGCCTGCAGCCTCGTCGTAGGCGATATAGTCCAGCTTTTTAAGGAGGGCGAGACTATCCTTTACTCTACTGGGAGTGACGTGCGGCATCAGCTGTGATGCAATCCACTCGGGATCGTCTTTGGCATCGGGCAAATCAAGCAGAGCCAGGATGGCGCTGTGATACCACTGATTATAAAACTCAAGCTGCTGGCGCGGCAGCGCTTTGGGCAGGGCTTTGGCTTTGAGATCGACGAGGCGCTCGAAAACTTCCGGGCGCTCCGGATCACCGCTACTGCGCTGAGCTTCGACTAGTTGCAGAAAGTAGCGGCGATCCAGGTTTCGTAAACCTAGGGCGCTAGCAATCTTGACGGCAGTCTTGCGCGTCAGTGGTCGTTGCCTATGCAGCATGAGATAAGCGATATTGTTGGCGCCAAAACCAAGATCGGTCGAAAAACGTTCGTAACCGTAGCGAGCGACTGCATCTTTAATCGCGCCGTAGACAGCACCGAGATAGTCCACGGGATCCGTAAAACTGGTCGGTGCCACGGTGGCGGCGATTTTATGTAGTTCAGTCTTCGTCACCCTACGATCCCTCTCTTTGGGGTTCATAATTCTTATCGGTGGTTTTTTGCACAAACTTTAGGATTATTTGCGCCAATTTTTCGCGTACTTGGGTACAGCGTTACGTCGTTAACTTGAGGCTAATTGCAAAGTAAAAAACCTAAGCGCCACGTTGGTAGCGCGTAGGTATCCCGTGAGGATGTCTCATGGACGATGTTTTCAAATTCACTCGATCCAAAGTCCCTCTGCCCCTGGCAGTCCTTTGCACAGAGACCCCTTTACGATGTCTCCCAGAGCCGGGAGCCAGTCGCACGTTCCTGGCTTAGTCTTGTATTCATGTACCGTATAGCCTGTGCCGGTTTTAATACATGACGGTAGTCTGCCTATCGCACTGCACGCCAGGGAGCCGGGGTAGGGCCTGATCGGCTGCACCGGTTTAACTGGTATGACTGGCGCGCCAGGACGCGGATACCGCTTTGTGCCGTCTGTGCAGTAGAACTGATTGCACCTGATAAGTTTGTCATCGCTTGAGACTGAATCAGTAGGATCCCCAACACACTCCTCATTTTGCTTCACAGCTGTACCAAGAGCTAGGCCCTTTTGTTGTGTGTCGCCAGTAATTGTTACTGAACTAACGCCAGCATGTTCTTTAGCGCTACCATCATAGATGGTGGTGCCGCATGAAGGCTGTGATAGGGCGTCTGCAGCACCGGCATCAATGTCCTTGCCTGCCTTCGCCTTCTTAGTCTTCTTTTTGAACCCACCCTTGGTGAGGCTCAGACCGTCGTCAAATTTTTCTGATAAACTACCAGCGCTTTGCTCTTCGCTGGTGCCGCAACTGACAACTACAGGCGCTGCTAGAGCTAACATTAAAAGTACGTGTCTCATTGTGTCTAATCCTTGGGAGTTAGGGTTGGGGTTTCTGTGGTTTGTGTTTAGGTGCTGGGGTAACCGACTATCTGTTCATGACTTAGCTCTCAGGCGCTGACTCCGTGACCGCCCATGGCCTCGTCACTTGCAAAATACTTATCGGATTATTTTATAAAAACTTTAGGTAAAAATATTATTTAAATACATATAGTTAAAAGGTTTAAGCAAAAATTTTGAATAAAAAAATGCAAATGACTATGCATCCACGGTGGACGCCAGTAGCCATCACCGTGACCCTTAGGCCAGCGATATTTCTTGTTTAGCCTGTGCTGCTTAGAGGCCTAGCTTGATGCGGTGGTTGTAGCCGCTATGGTAGGGGATACCGCCTTCGCCGACGCGGTGATTACCGGGAATAGGTTCCCACCGGATGTTACTACCCGCCATGGTGATAAACTTATCGTCCACCCAAGGGGCGACGAATAGCTTAAACTCTAAATCTTTACTGAGCGTGCCATTGTATGTCCAGGTCTTGGTCTTGCCACTGTACTTGAGTTTTTCGCCGCGCTGCCAATTGCCAAGTAGATCGCCTTGGCCTGTGATGTAAACAGCTCGGTCGAATCCGACATCGTCAGGCACTTCAATACGCACGATCTCAGTAGGGACGGTAAAGGATAGTTCGCGCGTATCGCGATTGACGGTGAAGGATCTGCGCGCCACGTAAGCAGATCCAGCGGAACCCTGAAAGATCGCTCCTTCAAAGTGATGCTCGCCACGCTCCAGCTCGAGATCGATGGTTCCTGCGGCAGATGTTGTTAATGAATGTTGGCCAATCTGAGGTTGTGAGCGTGATTCAGCACGATCGAGGAACAGGTAGAAGTCCGTAACGGGCGGGCCTGCCTCATACTGACCGTTGGTGATTTTTAGGCGCCTAAATGCCAACGTCAGCTTTTGCAGATTATTGGGATCAAAGCAGCCGGCCACGCCGTTGACTGGGTTGATCCTACAACTCTTGCCTGATGGGCATGACTCCTCGTCGAGTTTTATTTCGTAGCAATCGTTACGGCAGATCTTCACGTTGTTGGCACTGCAGATCCCTTGATTGAAGTTGGTGTCGCAGATGGCCTTAACCGTAGGCTCGCTCGCTGCTCCCGCCTCAAGACCGAGAAATCCGAGAAAGGCATCGACGCGCGTCGCTACCCCGTAGGACGAGCAATTGGCATCGCCGCAGGAGGTGACACCGGCGAGCAGCGCCTCACCGTTAGGAGCGATTTGTAGATAAGCGCCACCAGAGTCTCCGTGGCAGGCACTCTTGCCTGGTTCCTCGAGGCGGATCTTGGTGTCACTGACAGCCGTTACTGTGAGGTCGACCTCGCGCTTGATGCCGGTGCCAGCGTCCTCCACGCGTGCCTCGGAGGGTTTCTTGGCGCGTCCGTAACCGACGGTCGTTAGCTTCTTGCCTACTATGGCGATGGGATCCAGTTTTTTCACCACACCCAGTGGTGCCAAGGGTGCTTTGGCTGCAAGTGTGAGGACGGCGATGTCGTAGTTGTTGGTATTGTGGTCGTACTTGGGATGGATTTTGAAGGATGCTACGCCCAGGTTCATCGCGGGGCTACTCTGATCAGGGTGTATGACAAAGCTAAAGTCTGAGGCTTCGCTCTCCGTCATGCAATGGGCCGCCGTGACGACGCGATCTGGGGCAATCAGTGTCCCAGTGCAGTAGCCGCCTCCCATGCGTTTTAGAAGGCCAATCTGCGGTAGGCGGCTGGTCACTTGACCGCCGATGACCTTGACGTCGGTACTTGCGCCCTTGGAGGCGGTTTTGCACGCGGGATTCATGATTACGAGCAAGAGAAACGGCAGGATCAGGCGCTTGTTCATCGGCATCCATATGGTGTTAGAGTTCTAAGTATTCTAGTCCAAAGACACGAATACTTACAGATGCTGCCATTGCCTGCGGTCACAAGTACATGATGCAGACTTGTCCGGATGGAGCCTCAGGACCTTTATACGCAATACCAAGCGGCATCAGGATATGGCTTGCAATATAGCCCATCATCCGCGGATCCCAGCCGTGCGCGATCTTGATGACAACGCCGAGGCCACGTGGGTAATCGGGGTGAACGATCGCTAGTCCGAGGAGGCCGTCAGCGCCTTCCTTGGCCAGGACCCTACCTTGACCTGCTTTCATGATGCCTGTGTCGAGGCGGCCTTGGCCACCGATGAGCTCTGGACGGTCTACCATCGCCGCCCAGATCCAATCTTGCGTGCGATGCGCGACGAGTGCAGCGAATAGAGTGGCCATCTCTTTTAGGGTCATGGCATGCGTGGGGAGTCCGCAGCCATCCACAGCCGTGCTGGACGGTGTCCATGAGGGTCCCAGTACGGCCCTTAATGCGTCGCGATATGCGTCGTGATAGGGATGGCTAGCATCAAGATAATTATCGCGGGACCAACCGCGTTGCTTGCATCCCGATAAAATCGCCGCATGTTTACCCGAGCAGGGATGGTGCCAGCGCTCAGCAGTCGTGACTTTACTGACGGAGCCAGGCATGGGAAGCGACGGAGGTGTTTGCAATAAACCTGATTCGGCACCCGGTAGCATGGATTGCGCCGCTGCAAGATGTGAGGGTTCCGCGTTATGAGAGGAGAGCGCAATGGCCTGGGCTTCGGGGCTGTAACCGCTGGCCAACTCCCGCGCAAAGACCTTCATCTGATAGGGCTTCATCAGCGAGCGACCAAACGTCGTGACGTTGCCTAAAGTGCGCACGACGCTATCGCCATGGACCCAAGCCACGGCACCGTGTACGGCCACCTCGGGGATATCTTGACGCCTTAATTCAAGCAGTTTGACCCATTGTTGCTCCATTTACCGACTCCGTCTCCGTCGCCATCGCCTTCCCTGATCCAGTATCCGACCATCGCGCGCTAGCCGAGCGCTGGGGCTACGTCTCGCATAAATCCCGTCATGGCATTGCTGATGGCCTGCTGATCATGCGTGTTGAAGTCAAACCAGAGCATCAGCCGCTCTTCTGCGCGGTAGCGTTCGCGCAGCATCGTCGTCACCTCGAAGGCATTGCCAGCGATGGCGTTGTTAACGGCATCGCGAATCTTGCGCTCGTCAAAGGTACCCTCAACAGCGCGCCAGTAGTTCTCGATGGCCTTGGCTGCGGCCTCTTTAGCTGCAATGCTTTGATCTTGCGGCGACAGATGCTCGTCCGTGTTTAAGAAGATAAGTGCCGTACGCGGCATATACGAAGGCTGCCACGGCCCACCGCCCTGGTGATAACATTGACGCATGCGTTCGTGGGTTGCCTCGATCGTCGCTGAAGGGGTGATCGATAGGTTAAAGACGCGCGTAGGCCAAAAACGATTCGCCAGCACTTGGGCCGCTGGATCGTGCGATCCGATCGTTAACTGCAAGAGCTCAAGCGGAGCATCAAAGGGAATAACGCCGACCGGTGGGAATTCCCAAAATGGTGCAAATTCTATGGCGTCGACCGTGCCCGTGGCTCCCGTATCTTCGCGGTAGGCATCGACCACGGCTTGCCACTCCTGGGTGGTGCGGAAGTCTGCTGCGGTCAATAGCTTTGGTGTGACCTCGGACGACGACACTTGGCGCTGCGTCAAGGCGCGGAGAAAAATCTCCGTCGCTTCCAGAAACACTTTGCCCTTGAGCACCGGCCAGGCAGCTGCTTCTGCACCTGTACGCGGTTTGATGCCGTAGGTCGTGTTGGCAAAGGGGAATCGACCGGCAGCAAAACCGAGCTCGAGTTTACGTTTCTCTCCTGGAGTCAAGCTGTGCAGGAGCAGAAACGTCTTGACCGCTTCGGCATGCGCCAGCGGTCCGCCGTTACACAGGATGTTGCGTATAGCCGATCCGACATTGATCCTTTTGGTGGTGGCAAACACTCTGTGAGCCAGTTGAAGGATGTCGGTGTTGACGCCAATTTCGCCGCGAAAGTGCGGTATCACGGCGCCAGGATTTTGTTTCTGCACCTCGCACGAGAGGTGTGTCTCCGCAACCCAAGCCGTCGCGTAACCCAGGGTGTCCGCAAGCTGCACTTGTTCCATAAAGTAGCGCAGCATGGTGCGCTCGTCTGGAATTACGCCGTCAACCTCGGTCTGACAGATGGCGAAAAAGGCATCAAATTGCATACAGGCTCCCAAGCCGTCCTTAGGGTCTTACCATATGTTCTGGGCGTACATACTTATCAAATTCTTCCGCAGTGATGAGGCCTAGTTTGACGGCAGCCTGCTTCAGCGTGATGTTGTCCTTGTACGCTGTTTTAGCCACTTTAGCGGCATTGTCGTAACCGATCACCGGGTTTAGAGCCGTCACTAGCATGAGCGAGTTATCGACGTGGCGTTTAATCTGTTCGACGTTAGGCTCAATGCCAGCTACACAGTTGACGTTGAAGCTATTCATAGCGTCGGCCAGTAGGCGTGTGGACTCGAGGAGATTGTGGATCATCACCGGCTTAAAGACGTTGAGTTCAAAATGGCCGTTGCTGCCAGCTACACCGATCGCGACGTCATTGCCCATAACTTGGCATGCCACCATGGTCAGAGCCTCGCACTGGGTTGGATTCACTTTGCCAGGCATGATTGAGCTACCTGGTTCGTTAGCTGGTAGAATCAGCTCGCCGATACCAGAGCGCGGCCCGCTGCCGAGTAGGCGGATGTCGTTAGCGATCTTCATGCAGGCAACGGCAAGGACGCGCAGAGCCCCGCTGGCTGCAACGATGGCATCGTGAGCTGCCAGTGCTGCGAATTTATTCGGAGCGGAGCGGAAAGGGTAGCCCGTGAGGTCGGCGATCTCTTTGGCCACTTTGGAAGCGTACTGGGGATGAGTGTTTAGTCCTGTACCCACGGCGCTACCGCCGAGGGCCAGGTCGTAAAGTCCGTCGAGGGCTTCGGTTACTTTTTTCTCGGCAAATTCAAGCTGGGCGGCGTATCCCGAGAACTCTTGGCCAAGAGTCAGCGGTGTCGCGTCCATGAGGTGCGTACGGCCGATCTTTACGATGTCAGCAAAGGCAGTGGCTTTCTTAGCTAACGCGTCTTTCAGTGCCTGCAGCTCTGGGATGAGGCGCAGCTTAAAGTCGTTGACGGCAGCTACGTGCATGTAGGTTGGGAAACTGTCGTTGGACGACTGAGACATGTTGACGTCGTCGTTAGGATGCACGGGTTTTTTAGAACCAACGACGCCACCGGCCATCTCAATGGCGCGATTTGAAATGACCTCGTTAGCATTCATGTTGCTCTGAGTGCCACTGCCCGTCTGCCAGACCACCAGAGGGAAATGATCATCTAGCTTCCCTTCGATCACCTCGTCGCAGGCCTTGACTATCAGGTCGCACTTGTCTTTGGTCAGCTTGCCGAGTTCGTGGTTCACGAGGGCAGCAGATTTTTTGACAATACCAAAAGCGCGGATCATGCCGCGCGAAAAACGATGACCGCCAATCTTGAAGTTCTGTAGGGAGCGCTGGGTCTGAGCGCCCCAGTATTTGTCGGCAGCTACTTCGATGTCGCCGATGGAATCATTTTCAATACGTGTTTTCATGCTGGTTTTGCTCCTTCGGATGGCGCAGTCCCGTTGAGGTTGCCGCTCACTAGACCGCGGTAATAAACGTAGAAAAATAATGATGGCACGACGTATAAACACGCGGACAGAAGTCCCGTGCCAGTGCTAATGGCTGCTATCAGATCGGTGTTGTGACTCGGTAAGACAGTTGCCGCAAGATCCCCGCCCAGCTCCAGGACCGTCGGCAGGGTATAGGTCAGGGCACTGTACACAACAATCCGTCCACGCCGGCCAGTGCCGAGCAGAGCGCTCTCCTGCCGCGCCTGGTAGGGCCCACGCTGACCGTTGACGATTAGCGTGTCGACAAAAACAAAACGCGACATTGCATAAGCTACAGCACCGAGAGCGACCGGTATCAGAAGGACTGGCTGATCGAAGTGTGTGACCTGCATCAGAATGTAGACCGGTAACACGGTAACCAAGAGCCAGCCCAAGAGGACAAAGCTGATGGCGATGTAAACGGTGAGCATGCGCGACCAGTAACCGGGCATGGCACGCATAGCGTCGCCCAGAGTCGCCATGCGGCCCTCGTACCAGCGTTCCGCCAACCAAACGACCACGCCATTGGTAACGGGCATGAGCGCGGCACCGAGCAGGCCGAACACCTTGTCGGCGTTATCAGCGGGCAGCCAGCCTGCAGCAACGGTGACGCCGTAAACGAAATAGAACGGGCCGTATACACACGCGATGAGTTGTACGAGCAGCAAAAAGTTATGTCTGATCAGTTGCCAAGTTTGGCCGAAAGGATTCACCTTTCCCCCTCCGCGTGGTCCGCAGGCCCTTCTCATGTCCGGGTTGATGCGGGCCAATTTAAGCATAATCAGAGGAAGCGGCCCACGAGAAACTGCGCTCGCAATTGGTGGTGGCCTCACTGGCGCGCTTGAGATAGAAGAACGGTATGAAGCGACGCCTCATGCAACCTCAATCCATAGCAGCGCTATCACTAGGCTTAGCCCTAGCGTTGGGCGGACCGTGGGGTGTGGGTCTCGGTTTGCCGGCTGCATCCGTGCCCACGTTGTTTGATGAGGCGGCGGAATTGTTGATGCCCAAAGGCGCAGACTCACGGCTGACGGCGGAGCGAGACGCACTGCGGGCTCAGCTTGGTGCCGCTCCTAATTATGCTCAGAGTCGCCTAGCACTGAGTCAGCTTCGGCGTGAGATTGGGGGGTTAGCCCTTGAGGCTCAGCTTCTCAGCAGCGAGGAACAGAAGTACTGGGTAGATGCGGCCTGCTTTGGTGGCGAGCTCGATACATACCCGGTGCGCCATATCGGGGCCTGGTTTGAACGCCGAGGGCGCCGGTGGTTCGTCCAGTCAGTATTGGCAGGTGGTCCGGCGGCTGACGCCGGTATTGTGCGCGGTGACGAGATTTTAACCGTCAATGGTCAGCCGTTTGCGCCTGTGGCCAGCTTCCGTGATGTGCAACCTGCGGCGCAGGTGCAGCTGGGCCTTAGGCGTCTGCCGTGGGAGGCGCCGCGGCAAATAAAAGTGACTGTTACCTCTAGCAGCATGGCAGAAGCCCTCAAGCGTCATCAGACCCTAGGTAGTTTTGTTCGTCAGGTGGGGGGCAGGCGTGTCATGTACGCACCGTTGCCACTGACCTGCCATCGGTCGCTGGAGACGGCCCTCGCGGCCCTCGCCGTCAAGGCGCAGGCTCAGGCAGACGCACTGGTGCTGGATTTGCGCGGGGACTTTGCTGATGGTGGTTTGACCTTTGCGGCTCCCTTTATCAGCCTGCCCACCAGCAAAGATACGGCGGCGAGCCCCTTGGGTTTGGCGCCGTTTGCTAAGAAGTTGGTGCTCCTGGTGGATGCAGGAACCCGCGGTGGGCGTGAGCAGTTAGCCGCCTTTTTGCAACAGCGTGGGCGGGCCGTTTTAGTGGGCACCACGACAGCGGGAGCGACCAGAGCCGGTCGTGCGGTGAGTCTGGGCGACGGGGGTGATGCGCTCCTCTGGCTACCACGCGGCGACGGCGGCGGCGCGCCTCTGGTGCCCGATGTAGCCGTTGAGGCGGCGCTCGTCTATGCTGCTGGCGGCGACGCGATCCTAGATCAAGGCTTAGCCCAAGCTGCGCTTACGGCCGCGCCACGTAATTGAGCCAACCATCCGATTAAAGTATCATCTAGTGGCATACTTAGCGGTGGGGTGGCGGCATGGTAGCGAGCAAGGTCGAGGATCCTATTGTGCGCGTAAGACAGGTCAGCAAATCATACGGTGGCGATCAGCGCACGCCGACCGTAACAGCTCTGTCTGACATCAATCTTGACGTGATGAAGGGGGAGTTTCTGGCTCTTTCAGGGCCGTCAGGATCAGGTAAGACGACGCTACTAAATTTGATCGGAGCTCTTGACGTGCCGACCAATGGCACGATCATGATCGAGAATTGTATGCTAGGGCAGATGAAGCGCTCCGAGCTATCGCTACTCCGGCGCAATCGTATCGGCTTTGTGTTTCAGGCCTATAATCTCATTCCAATCATGACGGCTCTGGAAAATGCCGAATTCACCCTCGCCCTCCAGCGTCGTCCTAAACACGAACGCATCGCCTTGGCGATGCAGGCCCTTAAACAGGTGGGGCTCGGTGACTTTGCTAGCCGTCTGCCGCGTGAACTCTCGGGCGGGCAGCAGCAGCGTGTAGCTATTGCCAGGGCGATCGCACCACAGCCTGCACTCATTCTAGCGGATGAGCCCACAGCTAACCTTGACTCAAAATCTGCGATCTCGCTTCTCGACATCATGCAAGATTTGAATGCACGCCTTGGCGTTACTTTTATTTTCTCAACGCATGATCCGCGTGTGATTGAGAGAGCTCGACGTATTGTGCCCATGGTAGACGGGCGCATCGTAGCTTGAGAGAAGTAGCGGCGACCTAATCAAATTAGTTGGGTCGCCACATCTGATTGAGTCTCGCATCTGCAAGGTCAGGCTTGGCGCTCATTCGGTTGACTGGTCGCACCACCTTGAGCACGTAGTTTGCCACCATCTGGCTACCCTTGTGCGTG
This sequence comes from Deltaproteobacteria bacterium, assembly GCA_016874735.1. Lineage (NCBI taxonomy): Bacteria > Pseudomonadati > Myxococcota > Myxococcia > Deltaproteobacteria bacterium. Next base: position 5,868 of record VGTI01000053.1, on the reverse strand, counting down.
AAGTGAATGCCGTCGCTTGAGCGCACTTTGATGTCCTGATGGTCTTGGCGGACATAGGCGGTAAACGAGCCGTCATCGTCCACCAAGGCGGGTTTCAGCGAGATAAACTGCATGCAGTCGTGTTTAGCTACGACGTTACGGACGAGAATATTGATGAGCTCAGCTTTGCGATGGAGCTTATTTTCACGCATGGGTGGTAGACCCAGCCAGTAGACTTGTTTGGCCTGGCTGCAAGCTGTTGTCATAAATTGATTCAGCCGTTCACGGTAAAGTGTTACCCAGCGTCTTGTGCCGTAAGCTACAGGTGCTCCTCGGTCGACGATGCTCTGGCCATCGTTGGTGCCCAGCATGATGAAAATCGCATCGTAGTGGTGACGCGATGCGGTATCACGCAGAGTCTTCTGCCAATCGAAAAAATCTGGCCGTGCTAGGCCCGTACCCACTTTGGTAACCAGATTTGCTTGTCCTTTAAATTCGGAGACGATGGACGTCCTGAGCGTCGGACCTACCGTGGCCATCAGTGAGTCGCCAATCAAGAGGGCGCGCGTCTCGGGTGCAATCGGAGAGATTTTTCGCTTGTGCGCTGCGAGTGACGGCCAAATCTCGTCAAGCAAATCGCGGGGCTCGAAAAGTGGATCTTTGGCGCTGGTATATTTATCTGAGAACCAAGATTCGAGTTTTTTCTCCGGCGCCAGAAGTCCGTAACGATCGAGTTTCTTGGCTTCGTGACCCGTCAAGGCGATCAGGTTTTCGGATAAATTCGAGGCTGGAAGGTGTTTAGCCCAGTGGTGAATACTCTGCATGGCGAACACTGCCACCAAAAGATAAGCGAACAGTAAGGAGTAAGCCACGGTTCCGACATGGTGACGGGGAGTTGGTTTAGGTAAACTGTCACTGATGGCTGTCGCTGAGCTGCTGCCTTCTTGGTCATGTTGGACTTTTGCTTGGTTGTTCATAGCTTTTGTTTAGTCCTGTTTCATAGTTACTCGTGCCGATGACTAACTACACGCGCATTATCGGTAACGCGTCTTAGGGACTTGAGGGTTTTTAATTAAATGCTGAAAAACTCAAAGTTAACAGGGTCTTGGGCTGTGGTTTTAGATGTGTTTTTTAACGAGGCTGCGGTGCCAGCTCATCCGAAGTGGCGGGTGCATGTGGCCAGGATGATTCAGGGGGGCCAGTCTGCCTTGCCCGTGCTTGTCGGTCTTGCGGCCTTCGTACTCATACTGACAAATGGCTGGATGTCTGACGATAGTTACATCACCTTCCGCTCGGTCGAGCAGCTCTTTGCCGGTAACGGTCCGCGCTGGAATCCCCACGAACGTGTCCAAGTCTTTACTCATCCCCTGTGGTTTGGTGGTTTGTGTCTGCTGCGGCTTCTTATGACTGATGCATGTCTCATCGCCGTGACTCTGTCGCTACTCTGTAGCGTAGCCACGGCTGTGATCCTGAAAAGGATCGCCATAAGTAGCACCATCTGGACCGTCGCGATCGGTATACTCGCTAGCTCTAAAGCAGTTATCGATTTTTCGACCTCTGGTTTAGAAAATCCTATGACCCATCTGCTCTGCGCAGGCTTTGTGCTGACCTTAATGAACTTTGTCCACGCCCTGCCGGGGGAGCGTCATCGTCAGCTCGTTAGATTGAGTTGGGTATTAGCGCTTGCGTCTACGCTAAGGCTCGATTTGGTTACTTTACTTGGCATCCCCTATCTCTGGGCCCTGGGCACTCAGGTGTGGCAAGACGGAGGTATGAGAGCAGGTCTTTTACGACGCATTCTGATGGCTGCCTGTCTCCCACTACTCTGGACTATATTCAGCCTTGTTTATTATGGATTCCCGGTTCCCAATACGGCCTATGCAAAGCTAGGCTCTGGAATACCCACGGCCGAGCTTGTGCCGCACGGTGTAGCCTATCTATTGAACTCGGTGCGACTTGATCCCATCACACTATTCACCGTGATTCTGAGTATAGGCATTTGTATAGCATCACGATGCGGTGCCTACTTGGCTGCCGCCTTTGGCATGGTGGTTAATTTGGCATACGTGATCCGTGTTGGTGGCGATTTTATGAGTGGCCGGTTTCTGACCGCAGTCATGGTGACTGCGGTAGCCCTTTTGGTATCGCGTCGATGGTCGCGATCACTGACGGTCACTGTATTTTGTGCCCTGATTGCCTATAACATCATAGCGCCCTGTGTCCCCTGGCGCACAGATGCTGGCTATATCGATAAAGAGATCGATAAGAGCGGTGTCGCTGATGAGAAGGGCTACTACTTCCAGCATTCCTCGTTATGGCAATATGTCGCAAGTAAGAGTGAGGGAACACCCTTTCCTAAAATCATTTGGGTCAGGGATGCGATTGACTTTGGTAAATCAAATTATATCGCCACTGTCATGCCGGCCATTGGTATCTTTGGCTATTACGTACGCCTAGATCAAATCGTCATTGATCCCATGGCGCTGTCAGATCCCTTGCTGGCGCGCATGCCAGTCACGGGGCGCTGGCGTATTGGACATATGTTGCGTGAGCTCCCGCTGGGGTACACAGAATCCATTGCCAATAATTCAAACCAAATTGTAGATCCCGAGTTGCATAGACTTTACGATCAGCTCATCCTGATTACGCGCGGACCGCTATTTACGTGGGGCCGATGGCAGGCTATAGCTGCACTTAATCTTGGTCTCTCGTTCGCCAAATAAACCAAATTTAAATTATTCGCAGTCGCAACTGCAGCCCTTTTGGTCTGCCACCCATCCCGCAGCCGTGTCCGTGCAGTCAGATTCGCCGCTGCTGAGCCAGCCCCAGCCATCTTTGCAAAATTTATTATCTTTGCATTTGAGGGCATCAGCCTTGCTAATCAGTACGGGCGCTTTCGGTTCTGCTGGTACGGCTGGTTTAGGATCCGACGTCGCCATAATCTTCTTGATAAACTCGCTACCCTTAGCCTGTGTCAGATTGGTGTAGATGCTCGCCAGTGGATTTTTGGCGGTGATGTGATCGTTGGTGGGCTTGTCGGTGCCGTCGGGGGTTCTGAAATCATTGGCGTGAGCAATAGCAATAATTTCTCCGGCAGCGTTGAGCAGTGGGCCTCCCGAATCACCTTGTCCTATCCCGGCCGTGATCGCACTGGCCACTTTGGTGTCGAGCCAGATCGTGCCCCCGGCATCAGCTTTGATATCTTTGATTTGATTGGTGCCGAGGTAGCGTTTTAGGTCAGGATTCGATTTTTTGTCTTGTATGACAATCTGTCCGTAGCCGACTAAAGTGACTGGGTCGGACACAGCCGCTGCCTTTTCCGCAAACTTAAGGTGCGGATAGTCCTTAAACGTCCCCTTCGGAAAAACCACGAAAGCTATGTCACTGTCATAGCTCGAAGCGACATCGGTTTTGTCGTAGCTGGGCTCTGGTATGAACTGATTACTGGCCAACTGCCGACTGCGGAATGGGTCTTTATCGCCCAGAGTTAGGTTGAAGAAGGGAAGTACCTCCGTGGCCTCCTTATCGACCAGGCAGTGGGCCGCAGTGACGATCAAGTCTTCACGCACAACGGAGGCCGTGCAGACCGAAGTACCCTGACTGCTTTTAACGAGGATCCCGATCACACCGGGGTTATGCTCGTAGTCCTTGTCGCCCCCGATGACCTTGATGTCGGATCCCATCTTGAGTCTGTCTTTCAGATAGCGACAGCCGCCGAGCCCAAAAGCCATGGTCACTACGGAAGTGGATGCTAAAAGTCTTAAGTAGTGATGACTTACACGTGATGCAAGCATGAGTCATTCCTGCCAGAGTGAGCTTAAAAGTGGCGGCCCTATCGGCATTTTATCATGAAAACTTGAGACAAAATTGCAATTCAGATTAATTGTCGAGGGGTTGGGTTGGAGGGGTAGGCGACAAAGTGCACTAAATGCAACTACAAACACCAACAGGCCGCCAAAGCAGCCTGTTCGTAGTTCAGAATCAATAAACAAGATCAGTGATTACTTGATCTTAGCTTCTTTGAAAACGACGTGTTTCTTGACCACTGGGTCAAACTTTTTGATCTCGAGCTTGTCGCGGCCCTTCTTGCGCTTGGTGGTGTAGAAGTAGCCAGTGTCAGCGGTGGACACTAGACGGATCAGCTCGCGGTTCATTTTCTTTGCCATGGGATCTTGCTCCTCAAAGACTACAGGCCCCTGATATAACGGGACAGCAGTCATAGCAGGGTTAAATGGGGTCTTGCAACAGAAACTGCTGCCAAAAACACTAGGACTGCGGCCCCTTTTTGTAGTGATATTGAGATTATGACTAAACGACGCCAGCTCCCGTCAAAAGCTTTCACCATTAATGCCCCCTGGACAGCGCTGGTCCCGGTGAGTGGCTGGCGTCATTACCGCATCAGCGCCACCATCCCGGCCTCACGTAGCGATACCAAGCTGCCCATGATTGAGATGATGGCCGTGTGTGACCGCGCCGTCAGATTTTGGCTGAGTAAACAGGAGTTGGTGGCGGATTTAAACTGGGTTACGGGGTGGCGGGATTAGGTTTTCTGGATCGATGGGATTCCGGCGTTGGGGCGCAGATCCTTGTAATTCCTGATCAGCTTGCTACCATTAAAGTATTATTATCCAAGCTTTGGAGAGGATTCAGGGTGACGACTTTAGATACAAAGAAAATCTCCGAGCTCGTTACTTATTGGGTCCATAGCGCCTCGGAAGATTTGGCTACGGCTGAGGATATCATCGCGAAGACGTCGCGCTACGTCAGCGGGCTTTTTTTTCTCCATCTTTCTCTTGAGAAGATACTGAAAGCTCTTTATGTGAAGCTTCACTCAACTCACGCTCCGTTTACCCACAACTTGTTGTCTCTACTAGAAAAGAATCAGATTCAGCCAAGTGAGTCCGATTTAAGAATTTTTTCAGAGATTAACGAGTTCAACCTAGAAGCACGGTATCCAGACGAGAAATTTCGTCTACAACAAATTGCGACGCAACAATTTACGTCGCGTTACCTGCAGGAAACCAAGAGACTCAGCTTATGGATATCCGAGAAATTAAACAGCTAGCCGTGGCTCTGAGAGCGGCTCTGCGAGATCAAAATATCCACGCCGACTGTATTGTGCTTTACGGTTCCCATGCAGAAAATCGCGCTGGAACGCATAGCGACATCGATCTTGCCGTCATTTCTCGTGATTACGGTAAAGATCGGTTTAGCGAAGGTAGTACGCTAAGTCGTATTGCCGTTCAGGTTCATCCTGACATTGAGGCAGTACCAGTGGGACTTAGAGACTATCTCGCTCCCACAACCATTTCTCCGATCCTGCACGAGATCAAGACTAAAGGGACGCCGTTGATCTAGTTTGTTGGTTATTTGATGTAGATCGCCCAGTAACCGCCCGTCAGACTTGTGTATCCACTGTTTTCAGCGCCATAGCCTTCCATACTGCCACCGTAACCGCTGAAGCCATCGCTGGTGTCCGTTCTGACACCAATGCCTGTACTGTAGCTTAGGGAGCCACCGCAACTCCGTGTGGACGCCGAAGTGTCAGCGGGGGCGAACACCGCCGAGTCCGCTACATTATCCGATGATCCGTAGTTGCGCCAAACGACACGCCAGTTTTGCGCCCAGCAGGCCAAGGCGTTGCCGCCTTTCTTCACATACGTAATCGTCGCCCGGTAACCATCGGCCGATGCCGTAATATTAGTGCTGCCGATGAGGTCACGCATACTTTCATTCGTTGGCAGGTTATACACGGCGTAATAGCCAGCAGATTCGTTATTCGTTTTGAACAAATGATCGCCGCAATCCGCCTCATTTATGGGGCGGTCTAGGCGATCTCAAGGGATTCGCGTTAGCGAATCCCGTCGCTGTTACTCTCTTACTTACCGC
>VGTI01000052.1 GCA_016874735.1 Deltaproteobacteria bacterium | reverse complement strand
CTTCACCTCAATATGAAAGACATTAGTGGCAGCCAAGAGCGGACCTGAGCGCAGATATACTTTCCCACACGGCACTTCTGGCCAGCCATGAAGCCCGAAGATAACATCAACCTTGGGCTGATCGAGTACTCCATCTTCACACATCACTTTGGCACCGGCGCCACCCTCTTCGGCCGGCTGGAAGATAAACTTCACCTGGCCGCGCAAACGCTCACGTAAGTTCGCCAATACCATGGCACTGCCAAGTAAATTGGCCATATGACCGTCATGTCCACAGGCATGCATCACGCCGTCGTGACAGGAAGCATACGCCTTGCCTGTGACTTCCCTCACCGGCAACGCATCCATGTCGGCTCGCAGACCTACGGTCGGCCCTGGTTGCTCGCCCTTTAAAAGGGCCACAACGCCAAGCTTGCCCACCCCCTCGGTCACGGTTAGTCCTGGAATCTGCCTGAGCTTGGCAGCGACCGCAGCAGCCGTGGCTTGTTCGCGCCAGGTGAGCTCTGGGTGGCGATGGCATTCATGCCTAAAGGCAACGACTTCCGGCAAAACCTGTTGAATTTCTCGGTCGACGAGCTGGCGCAAATCTGCAGCTACGTTCAGTTTCATGGGAGCTGATACCTCAACGATTTAAAACAGGCGGCCAGCCCTCAGGCCTACCAGTCCAAAGATACGAACGCCTTGAATATCATGATTCAGGGCCTGATTGACAGCAGCATCACCGCCACCGACATCCATCTGCACGAGGCGCCCCATTTGAACACCTATCGGCGTCCACTCAAAATAATAGCCGCCACCCGTGACCCAGCCGATATTCATAGCCAAGCTGCAAGCCCCACCCTTACCAGTGAATTGATAGGCCGTCACGCGATCACCTGTAGCACCGTCATCCGTATTGAGCGATTTCAAGGACCCGTGCCACCGGTGGAAACTGAGACTGCCCTCGAAATTGATAAAATCAAACTGACTCAAGTAGTAGCGGGCCAATGCGCCGCCACCCTCACTTGCAAGCTCAGCACGGTAGCTCAGCCGATCAGCTAAAGTTCCCGAGCCACTCATCTTGCCACGACCACCGTAGATCGCTAGGTACCAAGCTGGCGACGCCAGCCAACCTATCTCTAAACCGTAACTCTGCCACGGCTTGACTTGGCCTAGCATTGCGGCAACACCAAACCTGTAATCTTTATGCTTGTCGCGAACGCTTTGGTTGTCCATCTCAGCGACCACTGCTTGCGAATCTGCCTCTATTGCCGAAAAAACACTGCCCTCAGTGGCAGAATCGACCTCTTCAATAATTTCATCGCCGTCAGGCGTGGGCGGAACCGGGCTAGTCATCCTGACCTGTGCGCCGGCGACCGAGGATAAATTAAATACAAACCATAGTCCGGCAACTGCACACATGCCGCCCATATCAGGCATTGATCGTCTTAGGTTGCGGCGATGTGATGGGACTTTAAGCATACTTCCGTATTTTTCCTGCCAGCAGTTCTACCATGGCATTGTACGACTCTTGATGTAGGTTCGGAAGTAACCTATCACGAATGAGGGCCAACGCCTCAAAACGAGTCCGCGTCACCTGATAGGGACGATTCGTGGTCAGGGCATCGAATACATCCGCAAACGCAGCGATCTTGACCTCTTCCAATATTTCTTTATCCGTCAGTTGATGAGGATAACCGGTACCATCAAAGCGCTCGTGATGGTGCAGGATGATCTGCTGCGGTACCAGTCCTAAGCCGGAGGCTTCCAGCATGGCAGCTCCGTATTCTGGATGTTTTTTTATCTCCACCCATTCCTTCGGTCCTAACGCTCCCTTTCTACCAAGAATACCGCGCTCAATCTTGCTTTTACCAACATCATGAAGGAGAGATCCCAGCGCTAAGTCGCGCAATTTGTGTTCGTCGGATTCCCCCATAAAAACCGCGATGGCCAGTCCATAGGCAGCGACTCTAGCGCTATGATAGTAGGTGTACTCGTCATGATTCACCAAAAGGCCGAGAGCCGTGATGCATAGGGGATCCGCCTTGATGCAGTTGACCATAGCGTGGGCAATCTCACCGGTGCGCGCGATGATTGACGGAGTGATCTCGTGATCGTAGAGGACCCTAGTCATTTCTGCAGCTGCTGCAGTTAGATTGACAATCCGGAGTCGCGGATGGCTTTCCGTATCTAAAGAAGCAAGCCTGTGCAGTTTTAGATAAACTTCGGCTCGTGGTTTATGAACCGTCGGATAAAATAGCTGCTGATGCCCACTTGCTACTAAACGACTTAGTTCGTCCCGACTCCATCGGTACTCGGCCTGCGCGTACAAGGTCAACATCCCTGCAGCCTCTACATAGAGGTCAAAGTCGGTGGTGCTATTATCCTTGATACAGTCAACGGGAAGGGCCTGCATCTTACTTTTATCGGGCGAGGCAAAGTCATGAGACCGAGGGGAAATCACGGCGCGATGCTCCTTAGCTGGGGGTCATTCGGACTAGCGACGATTACTTTTATGTGGGACAACGCAGACAAAGACGCTTGAGTAGGTGACCGGCTTTTGCCACAGAACGGACGACTGGCTGCCTGAGCCCCGTGCGGGAAGCGAGCCAGTCGAGATGAGAAAGATCCTGCCAATTGCTTATGAGGTAAGACCAGGCATCTTCGCCCTCAAGAAGTGATTCCCCGGTCAAGACACGGAGCCGATCTGCTGGCGCATCGCGCAGTCCCTCGGGGAGAACGGAACGGCCGCGCTCGCTCACGCTAAAATCCTGCCAAGCGACCGTAGTGAGTCCACTGCGGCGCGTGACAAATGCTGCCAGGGTCCGACACATCGGACAGGCAGCATCGTAAAGTACAACTGGATCGTTGGGCGTCATCTATCTATGGTACAACGATTAGCCCCAATCCTGGATCACTGCGCGAGATATACCATGATATTTTGCAGCAGCTTCATAGTGTCAGGACTCTGATTCGTCCAGGCCGCGTAGTAGCGCGGCAAATCTCCATCGAGGACAAAACGGGCGCCGTTTGCCTCACTCTTGCCGACGGCTAAGGTAGCCTGACCAAGACCATCAGTCGCAAGGATTTGGATGCCGCCCTTGTCCTGGATGGCGTCGCCATGCGCTTTAACGCCTGCAATCGTGAGGCTGTCAGCAATCGAAGTCATACCCTTAAGGAGCACATGACCCTCGTCAAACTTGTCAGCACCGATGGAGCTGTCGAGTAGCACTTGAGCCATAGGGTTCAGAATATTCCCCTCGGGTAGCGCTGTGGCAAAGGATGCGCCGAGGCCCCGAGCGTCAGCAACGGCTGCTGCGTGGGTGATGGAGCCATAACCGGCGCCAATAAAGATATTTGCTTTAGTTGTCGCCATGCGCTTGGTGATTTCAACAAAGAAAGGGTGGTTCGCCTTTAAGTCGGCTGGATCTGCCGACGAACCAGATAGGAGCCAGATCTGAGTGTACGAGGTGAATGTCGGATCACCGAACGCCTGCTCAAATTTGTTGCTACCTTGAGTCAAAGTCGGGCTCTCGGGAGCCTTGAGCTGCATATTAGTGATCTCAGGCGCAGATCCGTTTGTTGCGCCAAATAAAGCTCCCGCCAGGGTTAACTTAGCTAGGATAAAGTGATGGTACTCGATAGAAACCGAAGTGCCGCAGGCCTGTGTCAGTCCGTTACCGATACGATAAACAAAGTTACCGCCGTCGCCAGACCACCAGCCAGATTTAAGATCAATCACCAGAACTTTTTGAGCTTTAGACGGACATTTGTTTAGGGTCCCGTCGCTACCTACATCCAGGCCAGGGCCCACCGCTGGGTCGCCAAGCTCAGGCAGCTTGGCTGTAGACCCTAGCTCCGGCAATTTTGCCGGCTGTTTACGCCCCGGGACTGTACCCGACTCTCCGCTAAAACTACTGCCGCCGCAGGCACTTACAAGACCTAAAACGGCCGCAACCACACTCCACTTGCCGATCATTTGCCACTCCTCTATTGCACAACAACCCCGACAGTCGTTGCGTTATCGGCAAAATCAGCAAAAAACTTTAGTTAAATAGGAAATTAACAGTTACCCAGTAATTACTCTTACCATCGCACTAAGGCTGATCCCCAGGTAAACCCTGCACCAAAGGCCGTCATCGACAGCAGATCGCCGCGCTCGAGACGACCACCACGTACGGCCTCGTCCAAACACATAGGCACTGACGCCGCCGAGCAGTTGCCATACCGCTCGATGTTATTGTGAGTCTTAGCTAGGGGTTGTCCCAGCTGTTTCAATACTGCTTCGTTGATGCGCATGTTAGCCTGATGGAAGAGGTACAGCTTAACATCGTCAGGGCTCACCTGATGCTTCGCGAGTACGCTACTAACCACCTCAGGCATGAGCGTCACGGCATGCTTAAAGACATTGCGGCCGTCCATTTGCGGGAATTGCATGCCCTTGTCCAGGTTCTCCTTAGTGATGGCAGGCCATTGCTTGAAACTAGGCGTCTCGAGCTTAAGCACCTCGCGATAGGCTCCGTCCGTGTGGGCTTCCACACTCAGGACGCCATGCTCTGGACTGGTCTCCGGGACGAGGACCGTGGCCCCCGCACCATCACCAAACAGTACGGCAACATCGCGCCCCTCAGTTGTTAAGTTGATGCCGCGCGAATGACACTCAGCACCGACCAAAAGCACCCGCTGAGCCTGACCGGACTCGATAAAAGCGGAGGCTACCTTTAGCCCATAAATGTAGCCCGAGCATTGCCCGCGCACGTCAAGTGCAAGGATTGGCCCACAACCCAGATAATCCTGCAAAAAGGCACCTGATCCGGGGAAGAAATAATCCGGGCTAAGCGTCGCAAACACGATCAAGTCTAGATCGGTGGCCTTCAGACCTGCCATCGTCAGCGCCGCGCGCGAGGCCTCAAGCGCCAGATCCGCTGGTCCGATGCCAGGCTTAGCATAACGCCGCTCTTTAATCCCAGTGCGCTGCTGGATCCACTCGTCGGAGGTATCCATCATCTTTTCTAGGTCTTTGTTAGTATAGACGTCCGGAGGAACGTACATACCAGTACCAACAATTCGGGCACGTGGGTGCGTCTGCATGAGAGCTAAACCTTCGCTATTACTGAGGAAAATAGATACGAGCGAGCCGAGTGTAATGCAATCAGCCGAAGGTTGCACTCTTAATTTGGTACGACGTGATCCGATGACTTCCTAAATCACTCAAAAACGACGACGTCGTTACCCTCGTATATGCGGTCGATAAAGGGCTGGTAATGCGATGTCACCACCTTGCGTTTGAGTTTCATGGTGGGTGTCAACATTCCGTTTTCGACGGTAAACGTGTCGGTCAAGACGCCGATTTTTTTAATCGATTCGTGACGGGCCAGTTCCTTATTGATCGCATCAAGGTGATCGAGTAGGCGCGCTTCCACGGCCTCCGTCGTCACCACTTCTGTGTTTATGACCACTAGGGCAATGCAATACTTTTGGTTGTCACCAACCACCATAGCCTCGGCGATGGCTGGTTCTTTTTTCAGCTCGTTTTCGATGGCGACGGGTGCCACGTATTTACCAGTAGAGGTTTTGAGTAGCTCTTTCTTACGACCGGTTATCTGCAAATTACCTTTGGCATCGATCGCGCCAAAATCCCCTGTGGCAAACCATCCGCCGGGGAGTAGCGCTTCGCGGGTAGCCTCGTCATTCTTGAAATACCCCTTGAAGATGTAAGGCGCCCGAAACAGAATTTCACCATCATCAGCAATTTTTACTTCGTTGAGAGGAAACAGTTTACCGGCCTTACCAACGACAATTTGCTCAGCGCTCGTGTAAACGCCAAGACAAAGATTTTCCGTTAAGCCGTAAACCTCACGAATGAAAATCCCGAAGGCAGCAAAAAACCTCATGATGTCTGGCCGAATTGGTGCAGCTCCCGTGAAAAAGTAGCGCACTTTATGCATGCCTAATTTTTCACGCAATTTTTGTCCCACCAGTTTATCCGCGAGCTTAGCGCGTCGTTTACTATCGTACGCTTTGACGATGGTACCTCCGTCGCACCTTGCAGATCCGGCAAACTTCGCCAATTTAAAGACACCCCGTTTCACTGGACTGGCATCTTTAAGACCGTTGGTAATGCGCTCGTAGATACGCTCCCAAAGACGCGGCACGCAAAGCAGGAGGGTCGGGGGATAAAGCTGGAGATCTTCGACAATGGTGTCGACGCTGCGCGCAAAGACGACCTCGTCGCCAAAGGCAATGGACCCAAATTCAATGAGGAGCCGCTCCGCCACATGCGATAGCGGCAAAAAAGAGAAGAAGCGATCGGGTTCGGTACGTCCCTCAGCGAGTATGGACCTAGCCACGTCGATGGCAGCCATAATGGTGCCGTGTGTGTGCACGACGCCTTTGGGCAGACCCGTTGTGCCTGAAGTGTAAACGATAGTTGCGACGTCGTCTGATTTGACGGTGGCAGCCTGTGCCAGAGGCGTCACATCGGACTTCAAAATGGCCGCTAGTTCTCCACCGTCGAAACAAACTTTAAGCGATGGGCACTTGACGTCCTTGACGCGGCTTTCTTCGTCATAAAAAATGACCTTAGCCTCGCTGTGCTCGAGGATGTAGTTAGTGTCCTTGGTCGTCGAGGTCGAGTAGATCGGAATGGAAACACCCCCAATCATAAAGATCGCGAGGTCAGTGATGATCCACTCTGGTCTGTTGCTACTCATGATGGCGACGGCATCGCCTTTTTTTACGCCCTGCTTTACCAGCCACCCAGCAACCTTGCGTACAGACTGTTCATATTCGGACCAGGTCATCGCAGCCCAAGCCTTGGCCTTTTTATCGAAATAGCGAAAAGCGACTGCCTTAGGCGCACGCGACGCATTGTCCAAAAACATAAGGGCTAGCTGCTGATATGACTGTGCCATAATCTCAAGTCTCCTCGGCTACCGTGAATACTGAAATCAGGAATACTAAACTTGCTGCGATCAGGGTTCGTTCTTTAGGATCGTTTTTACAGGAATCAACTGCTCGTCGGTCAGGTAGCGACTCATCGATTCGTCCTTGTGAGTAACCGTCCGGACAAACGCTGCCAAGGCACCTGCAATGAATGTCCTAAATTTTACAGGATCCATCGTTTCGGCCACTTTGCAAAACTTCGTTGCCCGCAGGGCCTTTAAGTAGATGCCCTCGAGCATATCGGCATGACCGTAGTCAGCCGCTTGAACGTACCACTTTTGCGCAGCAAAATGGTCGTAGAAGTAGGGCGTGCTCTGATCGTCGGTAGCACATGCCGGCCAACCTTTGCGTCCAGGCTCTTTGCCCAGGCCAGTTGCCAAGAGGAGTACCGGTACGTTGTCGTCGTAAATCTCATCCTTGGGGATTGCCGGTAGGGTCAGGTTTAGCGGATCACCGTTGACTGGGTCGATGAGCATCAAACCAGCGAGCTCGCCTTTGACATTGCGATAGAGCTCCATGACCGCCTTAGCGGCCGAGCTATGACCCGCGATGATTATCTCGCGACTGTTGACTGCGGGAGCCACACTGCGGGTGAGTTCTGCAACCAGGGCCTCTTCGAGGTGATCCTTAAGCCACTCAAAAGTTTTTACAAAGCGCTTGCCCAGCGCTTTGGAGTTACTAGCAGCCTTGAAGTCGACAAAGGGTATCACCGCTACCATACCGCGAGCGGCAATTTTCGCCATCGTCTCAGCATAGGCTGGTGCTGGTGCAAGACCGGTGAGCCCCGTCTCGAAAAACACCACGGGCACCGGCTCCGAAGCCGCAGGAACCCAAACATCCAGGGCAAACTCTAAGCCTTCGGACGGTTTCGCCTTTAGGCGCACATGCCGCGTAGGAAGGGACTCAGGACTGGCATCGTTATAAGGAGAATCGTCAGTTTCTGGGGCAGAAAATGCAGACGTACCTGTTAAAGAGAGAGCCAAAAGTATCGACACTAGGTGCTTCGCCATGCACAACCCTTCCGATGCGGCCAAAGGGCCACAGGTGATCACCAACGTTTAGGGGCATCTTATTACGATACCTGAAGGGTACTTGTCGTCAAACTTCTCGGGCCGGCAATAATGTCGGCCAAATGGCCAACTTAGCTCCCTTTGACGTTTCGGGGCGGTCGACAGTGTTGGCTAGATCCCTGATTGGATTATAAAAACTTGCAACGTATACTGCCTTTCTCAAATCCACTTATGCAGGCCAAAGGAGGTCTAGGATGATCAACCGTCGTTTTGTACTGACGAGCCGCCCCACCGGACTAGTCTCGTCCGCCAACTTTCGTTTCGAAGAAGTGCCTCTTCCCATGATCAAGGACGGCGAACTACTGGTACGCGTCAAATACGTATCGCTCGACCCCACCCATCGCATCTGGATGAGTGACATGGAGCAATACATGGAACCCATCGCCCTCGGCGATACCGTCCGCGCCTTCGGTGTAGGCGTTGTTGAGGAATCGAAGGCTCAAGATTTCAAAAAAGGTGATTTAGTTTCGGGACTACTCAACTGGCAGGACTATGCCGTCGGTAACGTTGGTACGTTTCAGAAATTACCACCTCTAGATGTGAGTCCCACTGCCTTTCTGAGCGTGCTTGGCCTAACCGGTGTCACCGCCTATTTTGGCTATCTCGATATCACCAGCCCAAAGGCCGGAGAAACCCTAGTAGTTTCTGGGGCAGCTGGTGCCGTTGGTTCCATTGTTGGCCAAATTGGCAAGATTAAGGGCCAAAAAGTCATCGGCATCGCTGGCAGCGACGACAAGTGCCGCTGGCTCACTAACGAACTTGGCTTCGACGGTGCCATCAACTACCGCAAAGATGACGTGTCTGCCAAACTGAAATCACTTTGCCCCAGCGGCGTAGACATTTACTTTGATAACGTAGGCGGCGCTATTTCAGAGGCCGTCTGGGCTCGCATGAATTTGTTTGGTCGCATCTCCGTCTGCGGGCTGATCTCGGGATACAACGAGGGCAAGCAAATGCTCGGCCCAAAAAACTTTTCTCTGATCCTCATGAAGAGACTGAAAGTGCAAGGATTCATCGTCATTGATTATGCGCAGCGTTGGGCGGAGGCAGTCCATGCTCTGTACGGCTGGGTCAAGGAGGGTAAAATCAAATACTCCGAAGATATCGAGGAAGGGCTGGAGAATGCGCCCCAGGTCCTCAATAAACTCTTTGACGGTAGCAACACCGGCAAGTTGATCCTCAAGGTATCCTAGTCAGTCAACGACTTTCGCCCAGTTTAACGCCTATATGGCGGTAAATTGGGCGAAAGGTCGAGTACTTGAGCGGCGACGCCAGTTGCTTTTGACTCTGCCCCTCACCACAAGGCACCGACACCACCATGCTTCGCTCGGACAAAAGAGAGCTACCGATCATCTCGTCTATCGTCAACACAGGCTCCACGCAGGCGTCTGCTTTACTAAATATCTCCTGCCATGCAGCTAAGGTCCGCGTCTCGATGCGTTCTTGAATTGCAGCTTTAACTTCGCGCACGGCATCTGGCTTGGTCAGCGGTAGATCCTTGACTCCGATGAGTTCAAGAAACCGCATCACAAACTTAGGTTCCAGTCCACCCACACTCAGGTGCCGATTGTCCTTGGTCCGATAATAGCCGTAAAACGATCCACCGTTTAGTGCCGTCGACTCCCAACCGGGACTCTTCCCTGCAGCCAAACCCATCTGCAACCAGAGTCCCGACAGCATCAGACTGGCATCGGTAATACTAACGTCAATGTATTGGCCTTCGCCCGTGCGTTCACGGTGGTAGAGAGCCGTCATGATCCCAAACATCGCATGAAACGATCCAGCTAGATCACAAACAGGGGTCCCGTGAAGCGCCGGGCCGTTTGCCTTCGTACCCGTCATTGCCGCGAGACCACTCAAAGCCGCGTAGTTTATGTCGTGACCCGCGCGATCCCGGTAACTACCTGTCTGTCCGTAGCCGGTGAGCGAACAATAAATCAGCCGCGGATTCACCTTGACCAGCGATGCATAATCCAGCCCAAACTTCGCCATCACTCCCGGCCTGAATTGTTCGATCACGACGTCAAACGTTCGGACTAATTCACGCACTGTCTCGATCGCTGCGGGGTCTTTCAGATCGACACTCAGCGATTTCTTCGAGCGGTTGAGGAATGCGTGAGTGGTGCTAGTGCCATTGGCAAAGGGCGGCGTCATGCGACTCAAGTCCTCGCGGTCTGGAGCCTCAACCCGCAAGACCTCGGCCCCCCAATCGGCAAAGTACATAGTCGCAAAGGGCCCAGGGAGCAGGGTCGTAAAATCCAAAATCCGTACGTTGGCTAAAGGCTGCATGACGGCCCCTCACGCGGCAATTAGAGTTTCATTTGTTTGGCTATTACCGACTTCATGATCTCATTGGTGCCGGCGTATATGCGGCCAATCCTGGCGTTTACGTACATCCGACTGATGGGATACTCCTGCATGTAGCCGTAGCCACCATGAAACTGCAGGCATTCGTCGATGACTTTACACGCGAGGTCACTCGCCCAGTACTTAGCCCCGCATGCCTGCTCCGGCGTAATCTTGCCGGCCATCTGGTCCTGAATAAGGCGGTCGATGTAGATTTGCGCGATGTCGGTTTCCGTCGCGAGTTCCGCTAGTTTAAACTGCGTATTTTGGAACGCACTGATCGGCTTACCAAATGCCGTACGCTCACGTACGTACTTCATCGTCATATCAAGGGCGCCACGACAAGCAGCCACCGAGCCCACTGCCAGTGATAAACGCTCAGTCGCCAGCTGCGCCATCAAGTAATGAAAGCCCTTGCCAGGATGACCCAAGACATTGCTTTGCGGCACCTTCAAATCCTCAAAGTAGAGCTCAGCCGTGTCCTGCGAATGGAGGCCAATCTTCTTGAGACGGCGTCCGCGTCTAAACCCAGGCTGGTCCCGTTCCACCATGAAGATACCCATCACATGCGGATTGGATGGATCTGTCTTTGCTGCGACGAGCACCAAGTCTGAGTTGATGCCGTTAGATATGAATGTCTTTTGGCCATTAATGACCCAGTGATCGCCTTTGTTAACGGCAGTGGTCCGCATGCCAGCAAGATCACTGCCTGCACCTGGCTCAGTCATGGCCACGGCGAGTATGGTTTCGCCGCTGACAATTTTAGGAATGATCCGCGCTTTCTGCTCCTCGGAGCCGTAAGCAATGATGTAGGGCGCCACAATGGTTGTATGCAGACTGAGCATCAAACCATATTCATCAAAGTAAGCTAGCTCTTCGAGCATAACCGCTTCGTAGCGGAAGTCTTCAACTCCAAGCCCACCGTACTGCGTCGGTGCCTGCGGCACGAGAAAACCCAGCTCGCCGCAGCGCTTCCAGACGGAGTGAGGGACGATACCATCCTGCTCCCACTGGTCCCGATGGGGCAAAACTTCGTCCTTTAAAAAGCGACGAAAATTGGCGCGAAAGAGTTCGTGTTCTTCTTGAAAAATCGTGCGCTGCGTAAACATGCCTTCCTCCAACGATTTTAGAAGTTTTCATTACGCTCGGATTTGTCTAGGAGGAGCTTGGGTGGCGTAAAACGTCCACCGTAAGCGTCGGCCAGCTTTTTCGCTCGCTCGGTAAATTCCCTGACACCGTAGCTATTGATAAATTGCAGCGTGCCTCCGCTCCAGGGAGCAAAGCCAAAACCAAAAATCGAGCCTATGTTGGCATCGCCGACTGTGGTTAAGACTTTTTCCTCAAGAATGCGTACGGTTTCGATGGCCTGAATAAACAAAATACGGTCTTTCATGTCTTCGAATGGAATCTGCTTTCTACCGCCGAAGATCTTACGCAACTCAGGCCAGATAAACTTGCGACCATCCGCCGGGTACTCGTAAAATCCACTGCCTGCGGCTTTGCCTTTGCGCCCATGTTTTTCGAGCATCTGGCTAATGACGTCGTAAGCGGGATGATGGGGGACCGGCTTACCAGCAGCTTTGAGATCGGCCTCGGTAGCGCGACGGACGAGATCGAAAAGACTGAGACTCACCTCGTCCGAAACCGCCAGCGGCCCGACTGGCATCCCGGCTTGGATAGCTGCACGCTCGATAGCGACAGCCTCCTGCCCCTCACCAAGCATGGCGATCCCCTCTTGCGTGAAAGCACCAAAGACGCGCGAGGTGTAAAAACCACGACTGTCGTTGACGATGATCGGCACTTTGTCAATTTGTCGGACAAAATCGAACGCACGAGCTACTGTCTCTGGCGAGGTTTCAGTGCCACGGATGATTTCTACTAGTTGCATCTTATCGACGGGCGAGAAGAAATGCAGACCAACAAAATGATCGCGTTTGGGCGTCGATGCCGCCAGGCTCGTAATGGGCAGCGTCGATGTATTCGAGGCAAGTATCGCACCCGTGGGGAGTTGTGCTGCGGTCTTACTAAGGACATCATTTTTGATCTTGCGGTCTTCAAATACTGCCTCGATCACCATGTCAGCCGCTGCTAGGGGTTCGTACGTGTCAATCAGTACGATGCGCTCCAAGATCTGATCGCGCTGCGCCTCGGTCATCTGCCCCTTCTTGATACGGTCATCGAGCAACTTAACACTGTACTGCTTCCCTTTTGCTGCAGCTTCGATACTGACATCTTTAAGAAACACTTTGATGCCAGCTTTGGCCGCAACGTAAGCAATCCCAGCACCCATCATCCCAGCCCCGAGCACGCCCACCGTCTGACACCTGGTCTCTGCGGTGCCTTTGGGCCGATTTTCGCCCGCCTTGACGGCATTAAGCTGGAACCAAAATGTCGAAATCATGTTGCGCGCCACTTGGCTCGTAGCTACTTGGGCAAAGTAGCGACTTTCGATGCGAAGAGCTGCAGCGATGTCGACTTGCAGTGACTCCACCGCCGCCGCGAGAATGGCATCAGGAGCCGGGTAGCAGCCTTTAGTTTTATCAAGCAGCATCGCTGGAGCAATCGGAAGCATCTCGCCTAGCTTGGGCTGTTTTGGCGTCCCACCAGGGACCTTGTAACCGTCTTGGTCGAAAATTTGTTTGCTACCAGGATTGGCGAGGATCCACTGAGTCGCGTCGCGCAGGAGCTGATCTTTATCTTTAGCAAGACCGTGGATAAGCCCCGCTTTGAGCGCTGCCTCAGGCGAGAGCTGTTTACCTTCAAGAAGCAGGGGTAAAGCGGCCTCAAGTCCCACCAACCTTACTGTACGTACGATGCCACCAGCGCCTGGCAACAGGCCCAAAGTGACTTCCGGTAGGCCGATTTTTTGGCGTGCATCCTGAATCATCACCCGGTGATGACAGCATAGAGCTATTTCCCATCCACCGCCGAGGGCGCTGCCATTAATGGCGGCAACCACGGGTACGCCCAAGGTCTCAATCGCACGCAGATCAACCTTGAGGGACTCAACCATGGCAAAAACCGATCCGGCATCGTCTGGTCCCAAACTGCGCAACTCACCAAGGTCGCCACCAGCGAAAAAAGTACTCTTAGCTGACGTAATGATGACACCCTTGATTGTTGCGGACTCAGCCCTAAGACGCTCCACGCTCGCCTTGAGGGCGCTACGAAAAGCGGCATTCATGGTATTAACTGGCTGCCCGACCGCGTCAAACGTGAGGGTGACGATGCCATGCTGATCTTTATCAAAGCGAATATCACTCATGAGGATCCCCCCTCTCTTATTGACGTTCAAATACAGTGGCAATACCCATCCCAGCACCGATGCAAAGCGTTACGACACCGTAGCGCAGGCCGCGGCGATGCAGCTCGTCGACCAGCGTCCCCGTCAGCATCGCGCCCGTTGCCCCTAGTGGGTGGCCCATCGCAATCGCGCCACCGTTGACGTTAATTTTGTCCCAGGGCACGCCCGTGTCTTTTTGAAACTTCAATACCACAGACGCGAAGGCTTCATTGACCTCGAAGAGATCGATGTCTTTAATACTGAGATTTGCGCGTTTCAGCGCTAGCATCGTTGCCGGTACTGGACCAGTAAGCATAATAGTTGGCTCACTTCCAACTACGGCGGACGCGACAATGCGCGCCTTGGGTTTTAGGCCCAGTTCATCACCAATAGACTTGCTACCAATCAGAACGGCCGCAGCGCCATCGCTGATACCTGAAGAGTTTCCAGCGGTATGCACGTGATGTATTTTCTCAACGCCGGGATAGCGGTGATAGGCCACGCCGTCAAAACCCAAGTCACCGATCTTGGTGAACGAAGCTTTTAGCTGTGACAAGGCCGCGACCGAGGTATCTGGCCGGATGGTTTCATCTTGATCTAAAATCACGAGCCCATTTTGATCGACCACAGGCACCTGGGAGGCGGCGAAGAGTTTCTGACTGCGAGCTGAAGCCGCTTTCTGGTGGGAACGCAGTGCAAACTCATCAACTTGCTCGCGACTGAAGCCGTCCATCGTTGCAATGAGGTCCGCACCGATGCCCTGCGGCGCGAATCCAGCGATGCGATTTGTCTCGGGATCCTGCGCCCATGGCCCGCCGTCGGCCCCCATGGTCACCCGCGACATTGACTCCACGCCTCCTGCCACCACTAAGTCTTCAAAGCCACTCATCACTTTTGCAGCGGCGAGATTGATAGCTTCAAGCCCCGAGGCACAGAACCGGTTGATCGTGACGCCTGCGACACCGGTATCCCATTGTGCATGGAGGGCAGCAGCCTTAGCGATATTCATTCCCTGCTCGCCAACGGCCGTAACGCAGCCCGTGACGATGTCGGACACACGATTTGTCGGGAGATTATTGCGGTGGCGCAAGGCCTCAAGCTGCTGACTTAGCAGGCTTATTGGCTTCAGCTCATACAGCTTGCCATCGCTCTTGCCCTTACCCCGTGGCGTACGTATAGCATCGTAGATGTACGCTGTCCTCGACATGCACGCTCCTTGCAAAAATTTTGTGGGAATACTAGTCCTGACTCTACGTGGCCACTTGCTTTTGGTCAATCCGGGCTTGCCCGCAACGGCGACGACTAGTCATAATGACGATCGCGATCGGTATTCCATCAACGGCTCAATAAAAGGCTTCACTATGCGACTGAAAACTAAACTACTCATTGCGATCGTATCAGCCTCCCCGTCTCTCCTAGCGGCCAGTCCTTCGGATACCGATAAGGTTCACGCCGGTTGGAATATACTGAACGCTCCCTATACGTCCGGTTCGCCTGTAGATGGCTTCACCTTCGAATGGCAGTATTTTATGGTGCACGACCGGGACGGCAAATTCACCGGCTCCATTGGATTCGTCCTGGCCGACCCCAAAGGTCGCCTCGGTAAACCCAGTAACGACGGTGCCATCGTCCCAAGCGAGATACCATCACTACCGTTTTCCGTCATGCCGTCGGGGGCGAGTGTTGCCGTCGCCGGTAAATGGGCCGATGGCAGTTGGTTATCTAACTACGAGCGCCTCCAGCAAAGCCCCTCCATTGCAGCTGACGGCAAGGGCTTTCAAGCTAAAGACGATAAACAGGGATTCTTTGCCGCATTGAACGAGCTCGAGACGGTGACTCCTGCCGGCGGCCAATTTGAACTCAAAGGTAAGACCAAGGATGCCGCGTGGGATCTGAAGATAACACCAGAATGGACTGAGCGCGCCACGGACCAAGCCGGCGTGCCGTTTGGCCCCATCACTGGCTACGACATGGGCCACCTGCCAGGGGAAAAGTGGACCGTACACATGCAGTGGCCCAGAACGCAGGTCGAAGGAACCATCACTAATTTAATAACTGGCCAAACGATTGAGGTGAGCGGTCACGGCTACCGGGAGAATTCCTGGGGCCGCTGGAACTTTGCCATCGACGGTTGGGCGTTTTCGGTGGTCTCCGATGCCGCACATAAAGTGCAGTGGGCTTGGCAAAGCTATCACAAATCCAAGACTACGGACTGGTTGGACGTCAGCTTCGAGGACCGAGGGCGACTCGTAAAGCGTCGTCTGTTTGCTCATGCCGATGAGCTACGCTGGACCATGAGCGACTGGAAATTCAATCAGGAGGCGCGCCAGTGTGTCCCCAACAAGATTGAAGTGACGGCTGAAGACGCCGACTACCGCATCAAGGCAAGCTACGATCTCTCGAAAGATCAGACGCCGATGCTATCTTCGGCAACCCCACTTACGAAAATTTTTGTTATCATGATTCATACGCCCTACATTCGTGGCACGATCGAGAACGCTAAGACTGGCGCACTCATCACCAGCTTCGAAGGTCAGGGCGGTGGTGAGTTTTCCACCATACGTAGTGTGCGCGGTGCCGTTGACGACAAAGGGTGCGCGCGTTTCGGTGAAAAATTCAACCACGAGTACGAGGCAATCAAACGCGGCGCAAATTAACTGAGGAGGCCCAGGCTTATGGCTCAACCGTCCTATCTAAAGATGGATCCTGTGAGAGATCACGAGACTATCGTCAAATGGATGGTTGTAGACACCTGGGCCTTTGATTTAGTGCGTTCGATCGAGCTGGCCCTACTAAAGACCTTTTCGGTCCCCTCGATCGCAAAGATCTTGGTAGATTCCCGCGAATTCCTTGATCACACGCAAAAGCGCTACGACGACACAGATCTCCTGCTCTCGATGTTTATCGAGCGCGGTTACACCAGTGTCGAGGGTCGCGAGGCAATTCGCCGCATCAATCGCATGCATGCCGTGCATCCTATCACCAACGACCAGATGCTGTATGTACTGTCGACCTTCGTGATTGATCCGATTATTTGGATGTCATCCTACGGCTGGCGTCCCTTGATGCCGGTGGAAGAGCAGGCTCTGTTTCACTTTTGGATTGCCGTTGGCAAACTCATGGGAATCACCGATCTCTTTACCGACCTCGAAGCAATGCGCGCCTACCACACGCGTTATGAGGCGGAGTGCATGGTCTACAGTGACAACAACCTGATGCTTTACAAAGGCGTAGTACCAACGGTTGCCAGGAATCTACCATTTCCGCTTTCAATCCTTACAGCAAAACTATTGCCGGCCATCATGTCACCACGGATGTGCGCTGCCTTCGGCATTACTCCAGCTGGAAAATTCATCCGCCTCATCGTTGAGTATGCACTGAGGACTCGTGGACGTATCGACCAGCTTTTGCCGCGTAAACCGCACTGGCGTCTCGCCATGAAACGTCGCACCTACCCGAACGGCTTCACCATCAAAGAACTAGGCGTATCTAATCGCCCCAAGTTGGCCAGCTGTCCTGTGCGCCACATTCATCGGCCGACTCAGGATCACACGGCGGATCTATCGGCGTAAAACTCGTCACCTTCAATGACGACGGTACCGCACGGACTCTTGAGGACGGCCTCACGAATGAGGGCGGTCGCCACCTGGCTCGCGGTGATCGGACGGTACTGCGTGAGCTTTGCCGCAAGTCCCACGCGCCCGACTGCGTTAAGTAGAGGCGGCAGGATCTTGCTCGCCAGGTGCTCACCCAACCGACGCTCAGGGCGGTCGCCTAGCAGCAGTGAGGGCCTGGCAATGACACAGGCCACGCCGAGCGCTGTGAGACCCTGCTCCATCTCATGCTTGGTGCGCAGGTAAAACCCGCTGGGTCTTGCCGCACCCACCGAAGAGACGACGCCGATGATCAACTTGGGGTTACAAGCCGCCGCAGCACTGGCAAGTTTAACCGGATAATCGAGATCCACCTTGCGAAACGCTGCCTGCGATCCGGCCTCGCGGATGGTGGTTCCGAGCGCTATCAGGAGTACATCGCACGGCAGGGTGCCCAATTCCAGTGCTTGATAGGCCAAAGGATCGTCGTAGGCAAATGGGTACTCGTGCACCTCGGTAAAGGGCGCCAGTGCACCCGACCTCCTCACTATTGCAGTGACGTTGTGATCATGTCGTGACGTGAGCTGCCTCAGCAACTCCCTACCTACCAGACCAGTCCCTCCGGCAACGACAATGTTCATGACTCTGCCCTAAAAAGTGGGTGACGACCCTAGCTAGGGTCGGTATAAAGCGCCCCTTGGGTTCGCCATGGCGCACCTGATCGTCACGCTAAACCTCCGTCAAACTATTTGATTCTAGGGGCATACCTTGAAGCCATCAAGCTTCGGTCTCAACTTCTCGCGGATCTTGAATAAACTCTCGCGGATCGTCTTCCCCATCGCCTGTCTGGGCGCGGGATTGGGTGCCAAGGCACTAGCAGCCGATGGCACCGCGACTGAGAGCAAAGGCGCCGTCGAAAAGGCTCCTGAATCCTCCGCCCCAGCAGCTCCTGTCATCAAGAACGAGCGCATGCGTGCACTCGATGGATCTAAATCCCCCTGGAGCGGCCAATTTAACCTCAATTATAGCGGTCCACCGCTGCGCAACCCGTTGTCGGCTGAGGCCCCCAACCCAGGCAATATCCTGCCACCTCCCGTCGTCCTCATGACGGGATCTTTCGCGGTCCGCAATCGCCTCGATTCACAAACGACCATGGGACTCGGTACCGGCATCGGCACAGAGACGCCGTTCCAGGGCCCTAAGAACACCAGGATCTCCGACCCCTATATCGACCTAGCGCGACGCTACAGCCTGGGACCTGTCATGGTAAGGGCCGGAGTGTCAGCCAAGTTTTACACCAACCACCGTTACCGGGACGTCAACGGCTACCTCAATGGCTTCGGCTTTTTCAGCGACTCCGTGGTCGAGGTCTTCCCTAACGCCACTCTGGGGCTGATCTTCAATGGATACTTCAATACTTTTCAGGAGGGTAGCAAGTTCCGGCGGCAGAATCAGGTCGAGACGCAGTTTTATATCGACCCGGTGTTTGAGTACCGCTTCAACGATATCGTCAACTTCCGCACTATGACCGCCTTTACCTACGCTCATACCCGTGAAATGGCACCCCGGTACAAGTACCGACGAAACCCTGACTTCCAGCAAGTCGGCTTTGGCATCACGGCCGCTCAGGGCCTGTACTTCAACGTGTACGCCAAGATGTTCCCGTTCGGCAGCGATCCAGTCACTCTGGATAATACCAGTCTCGGCATGAGCATGATCATGAATCTATTCTAGAATCCTCTTGCATGGTCTCGGGTTTCTTGCCATAAATGCAACTCCTTACCGAGACACTGGCGCCGTACCCAAGTGGCTAAGGGAGCGGATTGCAAATCCGCGATGCATCGGTTCGAATCCGATCGGCGCCTCCATTCCTCTCTCCAACACCCTACATTTGTTCAATTTTTAGCAGTTGCTAAACTTTTCATGCGTTCGTGCCGATAAAGTTTTTAGTTGATTCCGAATCCAAACTAAACTTTATGGTGCATAAAATGAAACGCGTTATATCGCTTTTTATCGTTTTGCTGAACACATCATGTGGCGACTTTTCGCAAGATGTCGCATTTAGGCGACAAAACAAAAGTGGCGACGTTAACACCGACGGGTCTCTCGGCCTGTATGCGGAAACAGGCTTTCTGCCCGAGCCGGGAGCGTGTAACAAAACCTACTCTAAGGGCTACTACTGCGACGGTTACACACAACGCAACGTGCCCTTATCACCAGCGTCACCGAATCCTACTCCTGAGACCTCTGCGTCCACCATACCACCACCGCAAGCGGTGCAGCTGCAGGTTGTGGGCACCTTTGATCACGCGCGACCCTCGGTGGTTTATATTCACGGCTGGAACGCGGAGGGACCCCAAAAAGTTTATCCCTTCCCTGATCACTGGGCTCATCAAGCTATACTCGCTGGCTTTAATGTTTTGGCGTTCCACTGGTCCGGGCTCTCCTACGACACAGGCGCTGGATGTCCAGGCTTAGGCATCGTCGGTGGCCCCAACCTCCCTTGTAATGCAGCACACCAACTCTACAAAGCTGGAGGTGCCGCCGACAAATTTCTTGATGCCTATCGCGTTCGGTTTACTAACTACAGCCAACCGGTACGGCTCGTAGCTCACTCCATGGGCTCGCAACTGGCGATACTAGCGACCTACCGCATGCACAAGCGGGGTGATTTCGAAGGCGTGAAAAAGCCCACCCGCATCGACCTGCTCGATCCCTTCATGACCCCTGGGCTTGGCGGTAGACGCGACATTCCGTTCGACGGCCAGGTTGCGTCAGATCGGTACCTACCGGATGATTACCGAAGAAACATCGTCACCAGCTTTAGACCAGGCAGTAAATGTCGCTCGTGGTCGATCGGCCTCCTCTGGTGGACTATCAGCCCTGCTAATCATTTGTCGCATTACTGCCAGAACGAAGGCATGGCCTATGCACTGGTCAAGGACCACAATATTGCAATGATCGATTTTAATTCCATTTTGGGCGGCGTCACCGCCAATGATTTTCGCAAAATTATGTTGTTTCAAAGCTTCAACAGCCGCGCGTTTATGCAGCACCCTCTCTCACTCCACGTCGCACCCGTCGCTGCTTACTTCTTTTCATTCGCACCTGGCACACCACCCAATGGCTACGACGCATCGACACCTGACTCACAGATCCTAGCGGCGGCACGCGACCAAGCCGTACACAATATAAACACAAATCGGATACAAACGGCGGGGCTCAATACCGTGACCTTGCAGGATGACGGCTACAGATAACGCACAACAAGAAGAAGGCGCTAATTATTTACCCATTGAACTTTATTGACATTATCGGACGCGCTTGCATTTTTGCTAAAGTTTCTGGCGACGCGTTCCGATCCCCCCCCCGGGACCCCGACAACGTTAGTGGTTTTCAACCATGGCAGCCCGACTTAGCTGCATTAGGAGTCCTGTATGAATCAAGTGGTAGTTCTGATTGCAATGGGTGCACTTGCAACAGCTTGCAGTGAGAAGGCCGCCAACAAGGATTTGAGATCACCCAAGGCCCCTTCGACAGCGGTCGGCAGGCAGCCCGGCTCGGGCAATGTAGGAGGTCAGGCAACCACACCTCAACCAACGCCGGTAGTGCAGCAACCTGCTCAACCGTCGCCTCCGTCACCCACGACGGATAATCGCTCGCAACCGCCGCTCGCGCTTGATGGTAACTGGGCGACAACTTGTCAGTCAGATCCTGAAACGGGGTCGTCCGAAACCAATACGGCGACGTACCAGGGCACTAGGTTTACCTTCAACGTACTTTTCTACAATGACGATAAATGTGCAGACTTACGCCAGACCTTTACGGTGGAATCGACCTATAAATTGGGAAAACCGAGCATTAAGGTGGAAGGGGCCTACGAGGCTGACTATATCGTAACTAAAGTAACCCTAACACCTGCCGCCGATGCCATTGCCGCCGTTATGACAGAAAATTTCAAGACTGCCAATGTAGCCGCGTGCGTTGGGTATGAATTCAAAGCCGACGTGCCGACAGATGTCACTAAATGCGGACTGTTTCCCGCCGCTCTCTTCGACATCGTGAAGGTCAACGGTAAACAAATGCAGCAGGGTAACTGCAACGCTGAAGGTGCCTGTGAGACTGTAGAAAGACGTGCCCGTGCGGTAGACGAGATGGTTTATACGAAAGTCGAGAGTAAGTAAATAATCCTAATTTTGATGGTCTTCTCGTCTGACTGGAAGCCGGCTCAGATGCTGCCCATCCATCGTTCTGCGACATAGGTGCCAGTGACTTTGGAGCCATCCAAAACATCAAGCACGTAAATTTGGGCCAGATGTCCGTAACAGCCCGGGTTCACGTACTTCGACAAACGGAGTGACTCTTTCCTATCTTTAAACTTTGCGGTCAATATAACTTTGGCATCAGCTAGGGATTGAGGCTCGGTCGTGCAATCTTTGGGGTCTGGCTCTTTACTTGACTTGAGATCCCCCGACACAGCGACCTTAGACGCAGGACGTTTGGCATCGCCACTGATATATTCTAGCCGCTCAATTGGCAAATCGGCCGCCACTGCTAGGACTTGATAAGCGACATTATTAGGCGGCTTAGCGATTTCGTAGCGCACTACTGACACATTGGTATTACAGGCGTCTTGATCAACGCAGTCGAAGTAGTCTGAATCAGCACTGCGGAATTTTTTAACTCGATCCGGAATCAGGCCTCCCAGTTTCTGGTCCAAATAGCCCTGGCGTTTGCCAGCTCGCGCTGCGCGACCAACCTCCTTTTCAGCACAAGCTTGCGCACTCATACAATGTAGGGTCACAGCCTGTGGCCACCGCTCCAGGGGCGGTTCCTTTTGAACATCAACGCCGTCAACCGCGAAGGCTTGGAGATAGGCATTTCCGGTCGGGTATGCTTCGCCGACGAAGACTTTTCCCGCCAATCCGGCCAACAACACTGCTGTAGGTGCGGTCACAGGCATTTGGTTTCCTTTTGTAGGATTAGACTTCCATCGCATTAAATTTAACGGCAATGATTTTGAGCGTTTCATTGGGTGCTTAACTATAACATGGGCGCAAGAGCCCAGCCAAAGCCCTGGATTGGGGTGTCACACACCCAGGTGCACCCATATTAAAACCAGCCTTAAACCAGCACCTTAGCGCTCAACAAAATCACTAATCGTTTACTTTGTAAATACCAAATGTCTACAACTCTCAAGTTTAGCTAACCAAATTCCGATAAGTTTACAAAGGAGACACTCACTATGAGCCACAAAAAACTACTTCTCAATACACTACAGACCAACGCCACCACCATCGGCTTATCGCTAATGCTTTGTAGCCTCTTCGTAGCCTGC
>VGTI01000051.1 GCA_016874735.1 Deltaproteobacteria bacterium | reverse complement strand
GTGCCAAAATCACTGTGCGTCATCGGAGGCGGTGTGGTTGGCACTGAGTTTGCCTCGCTCTATGGGCGCTTTGGTAGTGAAGTCAGCATTGTCGAAATGGCGCCTCAAATTTTGCCGAGTGAAGACGCTGACAGCGTGAAAGAGCTGGTACGCCAACTCAAAAAGCAAAATGTTGCGGTTGAAGTTGGCACTAAACTTACTGCTGTTGAAGACAAAGGCGATCACGCGCTTGTCACCACTGAGGGTCAAAAGCCGCGCGCCTTTGAGGTCGTCCTGGTGGCGATTGGTCGCGCACCGGTGACCGACGATATTGGTTTAGAGACTGCAGGTATCAAAACCGATCGTGGCTTCATCACTGTCGATAGTCACTACCGGACGAGCGCTGACTGGGTTTTTGCCATTGGCGACGTGATCCCTACACCTGCTCTGGCGCATACGGCGTCGGCAGAGGGCATGCATGCAGTCGAGGTGATTGCTGGCCATAAACCACCGGTCATTGACTACTCGGCTAATCCCAATGCGATTTACACATCTCCCGAAGTGGCTAGCATTGGTCGCACGGAGCAAGCGCTCAAAGCGGCAAAGGTCGACTACAAAGTGGCGCAGTTCCCCTTTGCGCCCATGGCTAGAGCTAAGATTGATGACGCGACGGAAGGCTTCGTCAAAATTATTTACGAGCCTAAGTACCGCGAGCTTCTTGGCGTTCACATCATCGGTGCCAAGGCGACCGAGATGATCGCTGAATTTGCATTAGGCAAGGTACTCGAAACTACCGTCGACGAGATCGCCCACACAATCCATCCGCATCCGACCATTTCGGAGACGATTATGGAAGCGGCTCATGTAGCGATGGGTGGGGCAATTCATCTATAATCGCTGTCATAAGAACTAGCCTAACCTAGAATCCTGTGGCCCGATGGGCGAAAGGCTGGCGTGCTATGCAGAACGACACGACTGAGGTGCTCATGCCCCTGATGGGCGAAGGCATTACCGAAGCCACTCTGGTCAAATGGCTGAAAAAGCCGGGCGAGCAGGTACATCTCGAGGAACCTTTACTCGAGGTGTCTACTGACAAGGTAGATACGGAAATTCCGTCGCCGGCTAGCGGCGTCCTCACGGAGATTTTGGTAAGTGACGGCACTACCGTCGAAGTGAACAAGGTGATAGCAATTATTCGTAGTAGTGCCAGTGGCTCGGCTGCGAGTGCCACCAGCTCGCCGTCTCGCGTCAGCACGCCACCAAAGACCACGGACTTGGCTGCGGTTCCAACTAAGGTCGAAGCTACAGCTGTTCATGCCGCGCCCACTGGCGACGTCAGACAAAAGTCGTCCCCTCTGGTCCGCAAGATGGCTAAGGAGGAGCGGATTGATCTTGCCGGCATCGTCGGCACCGGCTTGCACGGGCGTATTACTAAGCGTGACCTAGAGTCAGCCAAGTCGCGCGGCCCGACATCAGAGCCATCAGTTGCCGTCAGTAAAACTGTTGCCGATGCGCCGCTAGGGACGAAAAAGGATGGCGGCGTTGAGACTCTGGAAGGGGTGCCGGTCCGTCGTGAGCGCATGTCGAAGATGCGCGCCCTGATCGCTGAGCACATGGTCCGCTCAGTGCGCACATCGCCGCACGTCACAACCATTTTTGAAATCGATATGCACCGGGTCGCTGCTGCCAGGGCTAAAGCGCAGGCTGGGTTCAAGGCGCGTGAGGGCTTTGGACTCACCTATACGCCTTTCTTTGTGCACGCTGCCGTGCAGGCTATCAAGAAATATCCGATCGTCAATGTCTCGGTCGATGGCGACGATATACTGTGGAAGGATCAAATCAATATCGGCGTCGCCGTAGCGATTGAAACCGGCCTGATCGTCCCGGTGATTCGTGACGCGGGATCACTCAACGTGACTGGCATCGCCCGCCGCGTCAATGACCTAGCGACGCGTGCCCGCACCAAAAAATTACTGCCGGAAGATGTCCAAGGCGGCACATTCTCGATCACGAATCCAGGGATGTTTGGCAGTTTAGTGTCAGCGCCAATCATCAACCAGCCTCAGGTCGCTATACTCAGCGTAGGCGCCATCATCAAGAGACCGGTCGTGATTAACGATTTGATCGGGATACGTCCTATAGTGCAGATCGGACTAACCTTCGATCACCGCGTTGTCGATGGCGAGGGAGGGGCACGCTTTTTGGCATACCTGAAAGAGGTGTTAGAAGAGTTTGACGAGTCGGCTATTTAGCTTCCGCCGCGGGAGCGCTCGCGCTACACGAAATTACAGACCTAGACGCAACCAACCGATGGCGAGGATGAGCCGTTGCGGGCTCTTTATCCGCATGGGCCTCGACCTTGGAGTTGGCAGTGTCAGGAACCAATCAAATCATCAAGCCGGGCCAGGTTTTATTTAAATCTGGCGACAAATCGGATGGGATGTATCTCATCCGCCGGGGTGAGGTTTGTGTATACCTGGAACAAGAGGGTAAGGAAGTGGTGCTCGCCAAGGTGGGTGCCGGCGGCATGATTGGCGAAATGTCGTTATTTGATCAGCAGCCGCGCTCGGCTTCAGTCAAGGCTCAGACTGAGGCCGAAGTGACCCTGATCTCGCAGGACGATTTTGGCAAACTGATGAAACAGATACCCAAGTGGTTTGTCAGTCTCATGTCGGCTCTGTCCTCGCGCCTTAGGACAACGAACGAACGGCTAAAGAATCTGGAAAGTGGCATCATCTCAGCCAGTGGCGGCGGCAGCATGGCGCCTTACGCCAACGTCATTAAACAGCTGCACATTATGGTGCTGCTGATGCACAAAGATGGCGAAAAAATTGGCAAGGATTGGGTGTTGCGCATCTCTTCGATTGAATCAGCGCTCAAGGAAATTTTGCAGGCCGACACCACGAGACTCAAAGAGCTGATTGAAATCTTGACCACTTCTGGTCTGATTGCAGAGCGTCTCGACAACTACAAGAACCCCGCTATCGCCACGGCTAACCGAACGATCTTGACGACGATGGCAAACTTTATCAGTGATTTTTGTAAAGCCAATGCTGACCACCCTTACGTCTCTGCCGATGTCGTGGTGATGTTGCGCACGTTCGAGAAAATGGTCGCAACTGCTCCCTATGAGACGGTCTCAGCTGGACTTGATGAGATGATCAAAGAAGGTAAGCGTGCTAATCTGGTGACCGACAACTGGGGGACGGAAATTACGACGCTCGCCAAAGCCGGCGAGTCGGTCAAGATTGTCAAAACGTCAACAGGGCTGGGCTTGCGCGCCAAGAAGGCCGAGCTCGCTCTTTTTGTTCAGTGCTGCCAAGTGCTCGCAGCACTTTACAAAGGCAAATTCAATTAGACCTGCTCCCCATGGCGCCTGCTCCACCATTTGTTGTGGAGCCATCGCTGCGTTAACGCCACCGCCACGATAATCAGGGCAAGAACCAGCTGATTGATCACCGCTGCGCCTACCGATCCGGATTTAGCTGGATCCATGAACGGGTATGGATACCACGCGCGAAATTGCGCCATCACTTGAATTAAGGCTGTGTAGGCCACAGGATAGGCGAGCCACCAAAGGGCGGAGCTGAGGCTGATCAACGTCTCGGGTGGTTCGACTGCGTATTCCAAAAGGAAATACACGAAGGCCCCACTGTGAAGAAACGCATTGGACAACGCTGTGAGTGCATCCGGTGATTTGAATAGTCCGTGCAGCAGTGCCCAGTAGACAAAGGTCGTTTGCGACATGAATACGACCAGGGCAGCGCGCCATGACTCGTAACGCGCACGACTGAGCTCGTCTCCACGGTAAAGTGGTGACCACCGGTATAAAATGACCAGTGCACTGATCAGGTTCGACTGGTTGGTAAAGTACTGCCAGTAATTAAAGTACGAAAAATCCCGATTGGTCGCAGCGAAGGTAAACATCACCTGAAATATCGCCGCAATGATCGCTAGCCCCACCGTTCTGGCAAACCAGGGGAAGTAAGGCGACACCACATTTGGACCCGAAACTGAGGCGCTATTGGTCAATTCAGTCTCCAGCCGCGACGGCAATGTGGCTCGCCAGGCGTCCGGCGTAGTACTTAGCGATGAGTACGGCGGTCAGCGTTAGAGTCAGAAAGACAATGTAATGATGCAACTTACGCATAAGCGCTTCCTCGCAAAGTTCAGTGTCGGACTCCCCTAAGTGTCGTACAAATTAGCTTTTGACACAATGGAGTGATTTTGCTAGCGTCCGCGGACCGCTTGTGCGGCAAGATTTTCGAGATAACACTCGGTTTTTTTAGGAGAGTCTGCGGTCCATGAAGTCCACGGTCGAACAGCTCAATGCCGTCCAGTACCGCCTCAGCATTGAGGTGTCCCCTGATGAAGTCAACAAGGCCTTCGATGGCGCCTACCGCAAACTGCAGCAGCGTGCACGTATCCAGGGCTTTCGTCCTGGCAAGGCACCGCTTACTGTTGTGCGTCGCCTTTATGGCAACAGTGTTGCCGGTGAAGTACACGAGTCTCTGATCAATCAGCATCTTTTTGCCGCCATTGGCGAGCAAGCATTCCGTCCGGTGGCTGCGCCCGTTGTTGACGCCAAGAGTCTCCCGACGGAGAACGAGACCTTCATCTTCACCGCCGTCGTAGACGTGTTGCCAGAGTTAAAAATCGACAACTACAAAGGTGTCGAAGTGAGCGCTGAGGAATACGCCGTCAACGACGAAGCGCTCAACCGCGAGCTAAGCACCCTGCGTCGTCGCAGTGCGCGCACGCGTCCCATTGAACCCGGTCAGACCGCAGCCAAAGGTATGTTGGCAGCGCTCTCCCATACGGCCACGCATAAAGATGTCGCCATCGCCGCTCTGGACGTTAAAGACATGACCGTTGCTCTCGGCGAGGGTGAGCTCTTTGACGGCCTCGAGGCACCGATCTTCGGTATGACTGTCGGTCAGGTCAAAACGGCGCCAGTGAAATTGCCCGACACCTACCCGGATAAAGAACTAGCGGGTCAGGAGCTGAGCTTCACGCTGACCCTGAATGATCTGAAAGTTTTGGATATTCCAGCTCTGGACGATGAGTTCGCCAAGGATCTGAACTTCGAGAGTGCCCAGCTGTTGACCGACGAGGTTCGCAAGCAGATGGAATCTCAGGCCACGAACATGAGCCGCCAGAGCCTCGAGACAGCTCTTCTCGGCAAGATCCTGGACGCCAATCCCTTCGAAGTGCCGCCAGCGATGGTGGATCAGGTCATTGATAGCATGATCGAGGAGGAGCTACGCGGCCATCCTGAGGACACCCGCAAGAAGGCCCTTGGCAACAGTGAGCTGCGCAAGAACCTACTGGCGACAGCTAAGCGCCGTACCCAGAATACGCTGGTGCTCTGGCATGTAGCTCAGAAAGAGGCGATCGAGACCACCGAAGCCGAGCTCAACCAACGTTTAGATCAGGTGTTAGCTGACGCAGGCGTCACCGATCCCAAGCAAAAAGCCACCTTTAGAAAGTCACTTGAGCCGCGCCTGCGGGAAAGTGTTCTTTTCGAAAAGGCCATGGACTTCCTGCTTGAAAATGCGAAGGTTACCCGCGTGCCCGCCAGCCTCTGAGTGACAGTTTTCTGAGCGGGGCGCCCTGCCCCGCTAAAGTCTTCCCCAAATTAGTCGATCCCTCTAGAGAGGACTTCAGCGACTTCGGAGGCCGCTAGCCCAACGGTTTGCGCATCCCCTGTTGGCTGAAGTTCGAGAATAGAGTAAAAATTTCTTTATGTTCGCGATGTTCGGTAAGATAGGCCAGCAACGTGGACGCTGGTGTGGATCAGGCGGTTCAGGCTAACCTGTTGATAGAGGGAAGGTTTTTATGCCATTGGTACCCATTGTCGTTGATCAGACCAACCGCGGCGAGCGTTCTTACGACATTTACTCGCGACTTCTCAAAGACCGGATCATTTTTCTTGGTACACCGGTCTACGACGAGATTGCCAATCTCATCGTGGCACAGATGCTGTTCCTCGAGAGCCAGGATCCGGACAAGGACATACATTTTTATATCAACTCTCCGGGTGGATCGGTGACGGCCGGCATGGCGATTTACGACACAATGCAGGTGATCAGACCTGACGTCCGCACGTACTGCGTCGGGCAATGCGCGTCGATGGGCGCCTGGCTACTAGCGGCCGGCTCCAAAGGCAAGCGCTACGCTCTACCGAATGCACGCGTCATGATTCACCAGCCACTTGGTGGTGCGACGGGACAAGCAACCGACATTGAAATCCAAGCGCAAGAGATCATCAAAACCAAAGAGCGGATGATCGATCTCCTCGCCTACCATACGGGCAAATCCAGCAAGGTCATTAGCGGTGATATCGACCGCGATTTCTTCCTTTCCGCCGAGCAGGCCAAGGAATATGGTATCGTCGATGAAATTGCCCCTTCGGCAAAAAAACTAAAGAAGCCAGAGTGAACTAAGCAACTTCGGTACGAAGTCGCGTGTGTAGATAGAGTGGTGTCAACCAGATGATGATGGGGAGTGCCAGGGTGGTGCTCCTAAATGGGACGGGACCCGTTAGGGAAGGAGATCTGAGACATGGCAGGCAAAGACTCAGGACTGCACTGCAGCTTTTGTGGCAAAGGGCAGCGAGAAGTCAAAAAATTGATCGCCGGCCCCAACGTCTATATCTGCGATGAGTGCATTCAACTTTGCAATGACATCATCGCTGAGGAAGTGGAGAAGGAGGAGCTGCTAAGCCCAACGGGCAAGATTCCCAATCCCAAAGACATCAAGAAAGTCCTAGACGACTACATCATCGGCCAAGAGGCCGCCAAGAAGACGCTGTCGGTTGCGGTGCATAACCACTACAAGCGCATCGATCACAAGGGCAAGAGTGAAGACGTGGAGCTATCCAAGTCCAACATCCTCCTGATTGGTCCCACTGGTTCTGGTAAGACGCTGCTGGCGCAAACTCTAGCGCGGATCCTCAACGTACCATTTACCATCTCCGATGCCACCAACTTGACTGAGGCCGGCTACGTCGGTGAGGACGTCGAGAACATCATTCTCAATCTCCTGCAGAACGCCGACTACGATGTCGAAATGGCGCAGCGCGGTATTGCTTACGTGGACGAGATCGATAAGATCGCGCGCAAAGGCGAGAACCCGTCGATCACACGTGACGTTTCCGGTGAGGGTGTACAGCAGGCACTCCTGAAGATCATCGAGGGCACGATCGCCAACGTGCCGCCGCGCGGTGGCCGTAAGCACCCGCAGCAAGAGTTCCTGCAGGTAGATACCACCAACATCCTCTTTATTTGCGGCGGCGCCTTTGCTGGCCTAGAAGACATCATTGCCTCGCGGATCGAGGTCGCCTCGATGGGCTTCGGTGCCGACATCCGCTCCAAAGCGCAGAAGAACGTCAGCGAATTGCTCGCTAAAGTCCAAACGGAAGACTTAATGAAGTTCGGGATGATTCCCGAGTTCATCGGCCGGGTGCCAATCGTTTGTTCCCTAGCGCAGCTGGACGAAGCCGCTCTCATCAAGATCTTGACCGAGCCCCGCAACGCAATTGTCAAACAATTCAAGCGTCTTTTCGACTTCGAATCGGTCGAACTGAAGTTCACCGATGGCGCCCTGCGCGCTGTGGTCAAAGAAGCGCTGAAGCGCAAAACTGGCGCCCGCGGCCTCCGTGCCATCCTCGAGACTGCCATGCTCGAGATCATGTATGAGATGCCCTCCCAGGAAAATCTCAAAGAAGTCGTCATCACCGAAGAGGTGATCGTTGCGGATGCCGACCCAATCTTGGTATACCGGTCTGACTCTGAGGTGAAAGCCAAAGAAGAGAAGAAAGAACGGGAGTTTGGCACCGGACAGAGCTAAGTTCTGCCTGGTAGGTGTAGGCCTGGATCCGTGGCGATTCTTGCATGCCCCCCCGAGGGTGCCACGGTTCTCATCAGTCTTGGGTTTTTCTGTTGCAGTTAAAAGCCGATTTTTTATTAAACCTTCTAGGATTGTTAGGCCCAGGTGCGCTAAGATGAACCTAGTCGCCCCAAACGAACATTCTCTCAATGATGACCGCAATCACCTGTTGATTTGCGTCCACTTGAGCGTCGAGGAGGCATCCGTATGACGACAGATCAATCTGCCAAGTTGCAACGTCAGCGTATCCCCCTCCTACCGCTGCGGGATATTCTGGTTTTTCCATCGACCGTGGTGCCGCTTTTTGTTGGCCGCGACAAGTCGATTCAGGCATTGGAACAAGCGATGTCGGGATCCAAAGAGATCCTGCTCGCAGCGCAAATTAAAGCCAAAACCAACGATCCGACGGCCGACGACATCTACCGCGTCGGCACCGTGTCGGTAATCTTGCAGTTGCTGCGTCTACCGGACGGCACGGTCAAAGTCTTGGTCGAAGGACAGCGGCGCGCTCGTATCGTCGACTACGTCCAGACCGAAGAGTTCTTCATGGTCGAGGCCGAACCACTGCCGGAGCCGCAGAGCACCGGTGTTGAGAATGAAGCACTCATTCGCACGGTGAAGATGGCCTTTGACAATTACGTGCGTCTCAATAAACGCATCCCTCCCGAGATGCTGCTATCGATTGCTCAGATCGAGAACGAGTCAAAGCTCGCTGACACCTTAGTCGCTCATTTGACCAATCTGAAGCTACAAGATAAACAGCGCCTGCTCGAGCAGACTGATCCTAGACAAAGGCTCGAGGACCTTTACGGATTCATCCAATCTGAAATTGAAATCATGCGCGTCGAGAAGAAGATCCGCGCTCGCGTCAAACGTCAGATGGAGAAGACGCAAAAGGAATACTATCTGAACGAGCAGATGGCTGCGATTCAGAAGGAGCTCGGTGACCGCGATGATGGCCGGGCCGAGATCATGGAGCTAGAGAATCTCGCCAAGAAGAAAAAACTCTCCGAGGAAGCACGCGACAAGGTCAACAAAGAGATCCGTAAGCTCAAGCACATGTCGGCTATGTCGGCCGAGGCAACGGTAGTCCGTAACTATATCGAAACGGTGCTGTCTTTACCTTGGAACGAATACACGACCGAAAAGCGTGACATCAACTTCTCAAGGCAGGTGCTCGACCAAGATCACTTCGGTCTAGAGAAGGTGAAAGACCGGATCCTCGAATATCTATCAGTCCGGGCTCTCGTTTCGGAGATGAAGGGTCCGATTCTCTGTTTGTCTGGACCTCCGGGGGTTGGCAAGACCTCGCTTGCTAAGAGCGTTGCCGAGGCAACGGGTCGCAAATTTGTCCGTATCTCCCTCGGCGGTGTCCGTGACGAGGCTGAGATCCGTGGCCACCGGCGTACTTACATTGGATCGATGCCAGGCAAGATCATCAACGCCCTCAAAAAATGCGGCAGTGCCAATCCTGTGGTTCTCCTCGACGAGGTCGATAAGCTCAGCCAGGACTTCCGCGGTGATCCCACCTCAGCACTCTTGGAAGTGCTGGATCCTGAGCAGAATGCGACTTTCGTAGATCACTATTTGGACATCGACTTTGACTTGTCAAAGGTGATGTTCATGGCCACGGCCAACAGCCTTCACACCATCTCAAAGCCGCTGCTTGACCGGATGGAAGTGATTCGCTTGGTTGGCTACACCGAAGAAGAAAAGTTGGCTATCGCCAAGCAGTACCTCGTTCCCAAGCAGTTAAAAACCAATGGGCTTGCTGGTACCAATGTCACGGTGGCACCGGCCGCGGTGAAAGAGCTCGTACGCTACTACACCCGCGAGTCTGGGGTCCGTAACTTAGAGCGTGAAATTGGCGCCGTACTTCGTAAGCTTGCGCGCAAGCATCTTGAGAAACATCACTCAGGTGACACGAGCGACGCAACCGAGCACAGCAGCGACTCAGAGGCCCCTGAGGAAGTGGTCGAGGCGGCACCAGTCAAGAAAAAGAAAGGCACTGCAGCAGCAGCGGCCACGGAGAACGCTGCTCCAGCCGCAGCCGCGACTGGGCTTATCGATCTCAACATCACAGAAACCGTAACGGACAAGAGTGTTCAGAAATACCTTGGACCCCGCCGGTTCCGTATTGGTTTAACCAATCAGCATCACGAAGTTGGTCTCTGTACGGGACTAGCCTGGACTGAAGTGGGTGGAGACCTTCTCGTTGCCGAGGTGTCTATCTTGCCAGGGAAAGGTAAACTCACCTGCACTGGTAAGCTCGGTGAGGTTATGCAGGAGTCTGCGCAGGCGGCACTAAGTTATG
This sequence comes from Deltaproteobacteria bacterium, assembly GCA_016874735.1. Taxonomy (NCBI): domain Bacteria; kingdom Pseudomonadati; phylum Myxococcota; class Myxococcia; species Deltaproteobacteria bacterium. The sequence goes on along the minus strand of VGTI01000051.1, from coordinate 13,563 downwards.
TCCGGTCACGTTCCAGCTTCCTCAGTCTCGATGATGATTTCTACGCCAAAGTAGACATCCATATCCACGTGCCTGAGGGCGCTATTCCTAAAGACGGACCGTCTGCTGGGATTGCCATGGCCACGGCGCTGACTAGCGCTCTGACCAATCGTCCGATCAGTAAAGATGTTGCCATGACTGGTGAGATCACATTGCGCGGCCGGGTGCTACCCATTGGTGGTCTTAAAGAAAAAATCATCGCCGCCCACCGTGGTGGCATCAAGAAGGTTCTGATCCCTAAGGAGAACGAGAAGGACATTCAAGAGCTACCTAAACAAGTTCTCAAGGAAGTCACCGTAGTGCCAGTTGAGCACATGGACACAGTGCTCATGCATGCTCTGGTTTGGAAGCAGCCTGAGGGCGCATCGGGACAGGATGAACTCTTTGAGAAACTACGAAAAATCACCGAAACCGAGGTAGGCACCGCCGACTTAGCCTTCGCGCACTAACAGGGGTGGCCCTAAGGCTACTAAATTCTTAAGCGAAATTGACGATATACCTCGTAGGACCACTGTCTCCCGGAGCCAGTCATCATACGGGGTTTCGTTTTTATGGCCGAAAAGAGTCGCCGCACTAGTTCCGCTCGTAAGCTAGCGCCAACTCCAGATCAGGGCGATTTGCTACGTTTTGTCGAGGACCTCAAGCGTCAATGGATGGCAACGATTGACGCCCTGGTAGATCCACTCATCATTGTCGGTGGTGACTATAGCGTGCAGAAGGCCAACGTCGCCATGGCCAAACTAAACAACGTCGATGTGAAAGATATCCTGGGGCGCAAGTGCTACAGCGTTTTTGCTGGGAGGAGTGATCCGTGTCCCGGCTGCAAACTTAAATCCACCATGAAAGACGGCACGCCAACCTCTTTTGAGCTGGACCACGTACGTCAGAGCCAAACGTTCGAAGTCAGCTCGCAGGCGCTCACCGATGCTGCTGGGAGCCCAGAGGCCGTGGTTCATGTCTACCGTGACCGCACCTTGGCAAAAGCGATGCAGGCGCAGTTAGCGCAGCAGGACAAGCTCGCATCGATTGGACTTCTTGCAGGCGGCGTGGCTCACGAGATTAACAATCCTCTTGGTGGCATCTTGATATTCTCGCAGATGCTTCTGCGTGAAATGGACCCGAAAAGCCCCCACTACCAAGACGTCGTTGAGATCGAAGCAGCTACGCAGCGCTGCAAGGCGATCGTCGAAGGATTACTGGATTTCGCGCGGCAAAACCCAGCAAAACCTAAGTCTCAGCAGGTAGAGATCAACGCTATTGAAGCCATTCGCACCGCCATTCGATTTGGCAGCGTCGGTTTTAAGAATGGTGGAAAAATCGCACTGATCACCAAACTCGATAGCAAGGAACACATCGTCACCGGGGATCGGAACCGCATCATACAAGTATTCTTAAACCTCATTCAAAATGCGGTTCAGGCCATGCCCGACGGCGGAGCTCTAACCATACGCACCACTTCGCGCCAGGATAACCAAGGCAACAAATATGGTGTGTATGAGGTCGAAGACACCGGCGTTGGGATTTCCGACGAACATCTGAGCAAGATTTTCGATCCGTTTTTTACAACCAAAGATCCTGGCGAGGGTACGGGTTTAGGGCTAGCCCTGTCCTACGGCATCATCAATGATTTTGGTGGCACCATCCGTGTCAGTAGCAAAGTCAACGTGGGCACTTGTTTTACGGTGGAACTGCCACTAACAGCGCTTAAATCTGCCAAGAGTTAATGTTAACTTATTCAGGCCGCCGTGATGCAACTGAAGTTTATAAAAAATAGAGGTTTTGTCCGCCTGTTGATTATGGCTGGCGCTGTTTCTCTCATGGCTCAGCTGCAGTTGATGCTGGCGCATGGATTTATGGCATCAAATTTCTCCCAGCATCTTAAATGGACCTCACTCTTTAATATCAGTCTGGTAGCACTATACACTGGCGGCACCATTCTGGGAGCTATCACTACACTTATCGAGCCTACGGCGGCCAGACTCATGAGCGTTATCAGCTCCCAAGCTCTTGCCGTGCTAGCCACCGTAGGGTTAGCTGGCGACAATGGTCAGATTAGTCCGACGATGCTTTTGACCTTACATCTATTTGGCAACACCCTCTTCTGCTACAGCATACTCACTGTCATTTTGAGTCATTTGACGATCCCTGCCAGGATTTCGATCATAGCGCGCATAGGCGCTGCAGCGGCTGTCATCATCACGGCTGCTATCGGGTTACTCGGGCGCAGCTGGCTGTCGATAGAATCGGTATCCCACAGTTTGCCGGTGGTACGCGATTTTGTACTCTTACTTACTCCTATCGTCGTACTTTTTGGTATTAGCAATCGTAAGACGCTCACGCGGTCTCCTAAACTCTGGTGGGAATCAATCATCACTCATATGCCTAGCTCAGAGGAACATTCTGTCGCGCGGCAAAGTATGGTGATTTGTTACGGTGGCATCACAGCGAATATTTTCTTCAGACTGTTTGCATCCTTGATGTTCGGGGACGATATAGGAAAATTTGTAGCAGCAGCTTTAGAAGCCATCCAGCTTAGCTGGCTAGGGTCAGTTTATCTCAACCTCTCCAACGTCAACTCGCTGCTCATCGAACAGCGTCAAAGTAAGCAAATTGCAAGACTCACAACAAGCTCTGCCCGCCAATTCCTTCATCGACACGGTGGTGGTCAAAATGCCTGGGCTGCCATAGTCGGTATCAAAACCACCAACTTCACCATCGATCATGACGTCGATGGCCAGTTGCAAACAGCGCTACCGGTGTCCCTGCTGCAGATCCGCAGCGAGGAGATTCAGCGATGCGTCACGGACGTACTTGGTCCCCTCAACCTACATACGCAGGCCAGCTCGCACCGTGTACTAGGTGCCGTTAACGCTGAAAATTCGTTACATCCATGTATCGACACCCTCAAGATGTTTGCCTGTATGTATCTAGATGCGGCACCGCGCGTAGAGCGGCGTCTTAAGGGCCTCATCTCCTTGTTACCAATTATCGATCCAGGACTAGCGCGCATTCTGAAGCCCGAGCAATTCGCTGCACTGATAAACAGGAACAAATGGTTTTTCCATTTTGATTTTTCCTGGTTAGACCAGCAGATGAGTTATTCATCAAGCGACCTGAGATATCAGGTCCAACTGTCAACTCTATCGGATCAGACACGCCTTGCTATGACCGATTACCTCGAAAAAACCGGCGGCATCGGTAACCTTGTATGGATGGGACCAGAGGCCCGCGCACGCCTCCTGCAAGAGGCCCCCAGTATGGCAAGCGTCATTGAGACTTGCCCTGTGCCACGGCTAGGACCAGTAGGCAGAGGCGACGAATTTCTAATGTTTACCATTAAGTTTGAACAACTCATCCCGCGGCTGCAACGATACTTCAACTTTGACGAAAGTCGCTCCAGCTTGCTCGACTTCGAACCTAATGCTGAAAGTTTGCGCCTGCATCGTCTACTCGCCGTCCAACTCAGTCAGGCTAAATCCTTGGACGGAATACTTAGCACCCTGGGGCAGATAAAGACTGTACCGTGGAGGGGATTCCGCGAGAAGGACAACGCCCTCCAACTCATTCTGGCGGCCCATGATCGACTGGTCCAAATTTTGACGCCGACGGAATCACTTGCTGAATCCAAGTCCAAAGAGATCCAACTGGCCCATCGCGAGCTCATGGAAGCCGTGAGGATCATAGGGTACCCGAGCCAAATTCTGCACAACGCTCAGATGAACAAGATAGCCTTGCGCGACGTCGATCGCCTTTTAAGTGTAGCTGGTAATAGTAACGACCCTCGTTTTAGCGAGGCTTGGTTAGTGCTCGCCACAGCAGATTTTCAGCGGCAACCTAAAGACCATCGGTTGCAAATTCTCAACTTCATCAACACAGCCCTGAGCGGCAAGACGCTGACTAAGGACAATCTCATCCGGGGCAAGGCACTCGATGCTATAGGTAGTCTTGCACGCAGCGCTGATACCGACGAACTACCTCATATCGCTAATGTCCTTGAAAAAGGATATACGAACTTTGCCAAATACGACGCTTCCATCGAACTCTGTTGTCACCTCTTAGACACCCATCTCTACATCGAAAATATGAACATCGGACGTCTATCAATCTCAGAGTTAAGCAAGGCAGCGTTTGTAAACCACATTGCTGACCTGACGATCAGGTTTGGGGAGCAAAATCACGAAATAGCGGCTCTACAAAGCCGTTGGCAGGAGCTTGAGACGGCAACGCTCCATTTTTTGCAGACTGCGTCGTAGCTTATTGCGACCAAAAGGATGCGTCGCTGGCGATCTCGTAGAGCCGACGCATACGCTTGTGAGCCTCCGGTAAATCCGCCTCCGCGAGGATAACTTCGTCTCCCTCTAAACCTAGTTTAACGACAATATAGCTCTGACTTCCGCGCTTTACTGAAGTGGCCAGTGCTTCTCGGAGCTGCAGCATCGACTTGACCTCGCGACCATTTACGGCCAGCACCTGACGATGACGGGTATCGCTATAACCGCGATTAATGGGATCAGCCAAGACCCGGCTGACGATGATGACTCTGGTGGAGGGGTCTACTTGCGGCTCGTTCTGATCGCGCAAAATATGTAGTAGATCAAGCGGCCCGACGTCACGCCAGTACTTACCCCACTGGCGCAGATAGGCCAGCGAGAGCTCTTGAAAAATCAGCCCGCCGACAATCAAATGCGGCTCCGGCTGCCCGTACCGGTAGCTGACGATGGGTGTACGATTGGAGTCGAAGCGTCTGAGCCTCAGCGTCTCGGTGCGTTCCACACCTTTACGCCATAGTTTGAGCGTGAGCTGATCACCGCCGTAGAGCTGATTGAGCAGAGAGCGCAGCGGCAGCTTGCCCCACATGGGGTGCTGCACATAGCCCTGATCACTGATTTTTTGGCCATTGATCTCAAAGATCACATCATCGGTAGCCAGGTGATCCGTGGCGCTACTATCGGGATAGACGCTCGCTACCCGGACTCCAGTCTGTAATTGCGGCACCTGTAGCAGTGTCCGCATGTCGGGCGAAGTCAACGGCGCAAGCTCAGCACCCAAGGCTGGAAAGCCTCGGTAATCACGGTCGTGATGATCGTTTAGGAAGTGGCGGATGACGATAGCTGGCACCGCCGCCAGAAAGTTTTGATCTTGGGATGATGCGAGAGCGGCCAGCTTGCCACCGAAAATCACGGGCTCGGCATTACCTAGCCCAGTCTGCTGGGTCTTTAAATCATACGACAGCAGTCCGTAGTTACTGGTCACCGGAGTACTGAGGCTGACCTCTTGGAGGCTCGCCGCCGCCTGACTCAACTGATTGGAGTCGCGCATTTTGTAAATCTGAACAGCTGTGTCCAGAGCCAAATCATCGCCAATTGCGAGCGGCTTTAATCCTTGGAGGACGACCGGGCGCACCGGGCGCAGCAGTGCAAGATCGACTTCATAGTCGACAAATACGGTAGTAACTTCTTCACGCTGTGATGAGTCAAAGCGCTGCAACTCAATAAAGCTAGCATCGCGAGCCGCACTCGCCGTCGTCAGGAGCTCACCACTGGCAAGTAGCACCGCTAGGTACTGCTGCTGGGCGATGTCTTCGTTTTGCCACGGAGCACTCGGATCGATCTCGCTTTTGGTGGCGAAGATGCGCACTACGTGATCCTCGATGCGAAAACGGTCGTCGCGCATAGGAACACTGCGTTTCGGTGGTGTGGCGCCAAACACCGTCGCACTCGTCAGCCAAATTAAAATCAGGGCCCTCATGAGCGCGATTCCCCTCTAGACTCGGATGATTCGCCTTGATCTTCGAGCCAGCGATCCATAGTGACACCGTAGCGTTTTTCAATCAGAGATTTACGCGCAGAGACCTTGGCGCGCGCGAGAACGATAGGGTCATGACTGCCAAAGAAATCAATCACGGCAAACGGCGACTTACCCTGCTCCAAGTGCGTGGCAAAATCTGCGATGTTTACCACCTTCTGGCCATCTACCGACTCTACCACTTGATAGAGTTGACTGGTCGCGTAAGTATTGACGGCATCGGGGAGTCGTTTAACGAGTACGATGATCTGCTCGAGACCCGCATACGCTGCATCGTATTGCGACCACGATTCCAGATACCTCAATGTCAGCGGCGCATCACGCAGCCAACGCTCGCCCCAGGTACGCAGCAAATTACGGCTAAGCGCCGTGAACACGAGCCCACCGTAGACAAAAAAGCGTGGATGCCGCGCGTATGAGTAGCCAGGCTCATGATGGGGCCGCTCAGGACCGACACGGACGACGACATCGCGTCGCACGCCCTCCCGGAGCACACTAAATCTACAGTCATCCCCAAGCTGCTTCAGATCAAAAATCACATGAAAGTCGACGCGCTCCCCGCCGAAATCGACGCGCCCATCGACGCCGATGGGTTGACGGTCGATGGCAAGGATGATGTCACCTGGAAGGACGAGCCCAGCGGTAGGTGCCCACTGGCTCACATGAGCCACCTTAACCCCACCATCGCTAGCGCTTAGCCCATAAAAGGCCTGGGTCGACGGACTCAGCAAGGCCCAGTCGCTGATGGTGATTCCGTCGTCCGGATGACCATCGTAGCGACCGTCCTCGATATCGCGGAGAAAGTGCCGGATGACTGGCGTGGGGATGATATAGCCAGTATTCTCGGCCTGCTGAAAACTCTGGAAGGCGACCCCTACCACCTGATCACCCTGCACCACCGGGCCCCCACTGTTGCCCGGATTGATAGCTGAATCAACCTGCACCAAAAGATGTTTAGCGCCGCCGTGATGCACGTAGCCCAAATAACTTATGCGCGACACGATACCGTCGGTGACAGACAGCTGATCACCACCCATCGGAAAGCCAATAGTGGACACCGGTGAGCGCAGACGCGGTACCCCACCGAGGCGCAGCGGTCCAAGTTTACTCAGCGCGACCTTGCCTGAGGGCTCGAGTGGTTCAATGACCGCAAGGTCGGCATCATGAGCAATTAACTTGATCACCGCCGGCATCGGTGTGGCGTCGCCGTCACGCTGCACCGTGACAAAGGATGCATTGGCCACGACGTGCGCATTGGTGAGAATACGCCCGTCGCCAATGTAGAATCCAGTCCCCGCACCTGGAACAGCCACTACCCTCTTCCACGGCTCGACAAAACTGGGCTCATCGCGCATCACTTGGATGCGAAAGACCGAGTTACGCATGCTAGACAGACTATAAGCGGCTGCCCGCGGTGCAAACGCCAGAGTGAGCAACACCCCGGCCATCAAGGAGTGCGCAGCACTGAGTCTCACTTAAACACCCCGCACTTGCCGCCAAGCTGCCAAAGATGCAGCCTGCAGGTAAGGATTACGTGCCTTAACGTCGGCCATCGTCGCTGACGGCTCAGGATCGTAATTATGACCAGGCAGGAGAATAGTGTCTGCCGGGAGCTTGGCCAGTTTGTTGCTAAGACTATCGTAGAGCTGATCGGCATTGCCGCCTGGTAAATCAACCCGACCACATCCGCTGATGAATAGCGTGTCGCCCGAAATCAGACGGTCTTCGCACAGAAAACACTGGCTCCCAGGAGTGTGCCCTGGGGTGTGGATGACCTTGATGGCAACTCCACCGATATCGATCTTGTCCCCACTGCGGCAAATCTTAAGATCGTTGCGACTGACTCCAGTCACCTTGACGATGCCCTCCGCCTCTTCAGCCTGCACGTAAACAGGTACATGCTTAGTCGCCATGAGCTCAGCGATACCCTGGATGTCATGCCCCCAGATGTGACCACCACAGTGGTCAGGATGATAGTGAGTGACCAGAGCGCCGGTGATGGTCATGCCGTCTGCCTCAGCCGCCTTGGTGATCGCCTCGATGTCCCAAGCTGGATCGACCACCATGCACTCGCGCTTACTGCGGGAGCCCACCAGGTAGGCGAAGTTTGCCATCGGTCCGACGAGGAGTTGCTTGAGATAAAGATCAGAAGTGTCTGTCATGGTTAATCCTTTGTTGCTCCAACTTAACGAGGGCATGGCTTAGGTTCAATGGTTTTCCCAAGTCCTCAGAGACTCAAACTTTTTTGCAGATGAGGGGATAACTTCAATTTGAGCATTTTCTCCAGTCCTTAAATCATTAATCTAACTCACTGATTTCCTGGCCTTTAAGTAAATCCTCTCAAGCTTACGGCGACTTATGACGAAGCACTCTTTAGCGAACTAGGGAGACTTCATGGACTGACCACAAGGCGTCCACCATGAAAGTAATTGAGCAAAAATTCCGCCTACTTACGGCTCGACCGCTGGCCGCATGGTGCTTATTTATCATCAGTTCCGGTTACTTACCGTACTCTGCTCGTAGCGCCGAAGCCCAGGTAGCTGGTAGTTCTAGCTCGTCTATGTCGGTGTCCTACGCAGGCCGACTTACCACCGAGACGGGCGCGCCTATGGCGGGGCGCGTCAATATAACCGCCACCTTTTGGGATGCCGCCGTCGCGGGCACTCAGAGGGGTGACCCAGTAACTTTCCCTAGTGTAGACCTAAACGAAGGAATGTTTTCTGTCAGCTTCGCTTTTAGTGGTCCCGATGCGCAGGAGATCTTTGGTGACGGGACGGTGGCTATTTTTATCGAGATCGCGGCTGAGGGTAAAACTTATCCACGGCAGAAATTTAACTATGTCCCACTCGCGCTGCGTGTGCCCGTGGACGGTAAATCACTGAGCTTTAACATTTCGTCCGGCAAGCTCAGCGTCAAGGGAAGCGAAAGCGCCGGAGCAGGCAGCGTCCTTACGAGCGACGGCAGCGGCGGCATCATATGGGTGGCAGCAACGCAGACTGCCTCGGGTACAGTAAGCCTCACCAACACCGGCGTCACTGCAGGCAGCTACACACGCGCCAATATCGTCGTCGATCAGCAAGGCCGACTCACAAGCGCAACCAATGCAGCTGCGATCACCGATACCGACGTTGCCGCCAACGCGGCCATAAGTCAGAGTAAGATCGCTGGCCTTACGGCTGCGCTCACAGCGAAGCAAGACGCGATCGCAACGGGGACCCCAGCGGACTACCTGCGTGGTGATAAAACATGGCAACCACTCACTACGGCTACGGTGCCAGAATCAGGCACAGCACAGTACTTCAGCATCGCCCGCGCCAGATCCAGTCTCACAGGATTAGCTCCGCTCTCCTACAGTGCGACCACCGGTGATATCAGTCTCGCACGGGCTAGTGGATCGACGAGCGGTTATCTCTCGTCGGCGGATTGGACGACCTTCGACGCCAAACAACCGGCTGGTAACTACGTGACCCAACTAGCTGGTGATGCCACCATAGACGGATACGCTAACGGCACAGGCACTGTTAGCCTAGCTGCCGTGGCGATTGCAGGCACTTCAACCAAAGTGACGTACGATGCCAAAGGCCGCGTCACCCTGGGTACTTCACTCAGTGCCGCCGATATCCCGACACTGAACTCAACCCAGATCACCACATCGCTGGGCTATACCCCTGTCAACCGGGCTGGTGATTCCCTGAGCGGTGGTCTAAACCTGGGCAGCTTTGACATCAGTAATGCTGGTAACGTGCAGATGGCTGCGTCAAAGACCTTAGGTCTTAGCCCCAATACCTCTGACCCCACAGGACTCTTAGCAACAGACAAGGGTAAAACTTGGTTTAATACGACGACCAATCAGATCAAGTATTGGGATGGCTCGGCTGCAGTCGCACTTGGTGTATCAGGATCGGGCCTAAGCTCGCTTAACGGGCAGAACGGAAATACGCAGACCTTCGCTGTTCCAGGTGCATCTGGCACAGCACCGGCGTGGTCTTCAACGTCTAATGCTCATACGCTCAACATTCCGATGGCCGCGGCAGCCAGTGTCACTGCAGGTTTGATTTCTAATACTGATTACACAGCTTTCACAAACAAAGTGAACAACGTCGCACAAGGCACGGGTATCGCCGTAGCTACCACGAGTGGCACGGCCACCGTAAGTCTCGCGACCACTGGCACGGCCGGGAGCTATGCTAAGGTCACTACGGATGCATTTGGGCGTGTCACTGCGGGAAGTAGTTTAGTGCCGGATGATTTACCGCCGCACAGTGCAGGCCTCATCACATCCGGAACGCTCAATGTCGCCAACGGTGGTACTGGTGCGATCACTCTACCAGCTAATCATGTCATCCTCGGTAATGGCATCAGCCCTGTGCAAGCCGTGGCTCCTATCACCAGCGGTAACGTACTCACCTCGAACGGTACGACTTGGCAAAGCACGGCTCTCCCGGCCACCACCTGGTCCACTCCAGGCACCATAGGTGCGACCACACCTAACACCGGTGACTTTACCACAGTGACTTCTATCGCCCAGTCTGGTTACGAGGCCAAACCGTTTGGTGTCGCTGCAGGTAACACGGGCGAAGTCCGCTTCGACGAACTCTCTGCTAACGGCAGCAACTACATTGGGTTCAAGGCACCTGATGTGATCGCAGCCAATAAAGTCTGGGTACTGCCAGCTGCCGATGGCACGACTGGACAGGTGCTGAAAACTGATGGCGCAGGCAATTTAGGCTGGGTATCGGCTGCTACCGGAAGTGTTACAAGTATCGGAATCACAGCACCGGCAGCGGGGATCACTGTCACAGGTGGCCCTATCACCGCGGCTGGCAGCATAACGCTCGCCCTCAATAACGACCTCGGTGCCGTCGAGGCACTCACTACGACTGGTTTAGCAAAACGTGCATCCAATGACACATGGACCACGGTTGCCGATAACTCCACTAACTGGGACTCAGCCTACGCGGACCGCCTCAAATGGGATGGCGGAGCCTCGGGCCTTGTCGCTGCTACTGGGCGCACTAGTCTTGGACTCGGTGGCTTAGCGACGCTGTCGGCGGTAAGCAGCACCGAAATCACAGATGGCACTATTGCAGACGCAGACATTGCAGCATCCGCCAATATCGCTGATAGCAAACTAGCCACGATTAGCACCGCTGGCAAGGTGTCTGGATCGGCAATTACCTCGGGAACGATCGGAGGCAGTACCGCGATTAGTACGTCGGGTAATCTAATAACTTCAGGGAACCTAGGGATTGGAACAACCAATCCAGCCGGCAAACTCGACGTCGCCGGATCCATCTGCCTAAGTGGAGCTAACTGCATCAGTGCGTGGCCTGCGGGTAGCGTTACATCCATCACTGCTGGGACTGGACTTACCGGCGGCCCGATAACATCAGCCGGGTCATTGTCCCTAGCAAACACCGCTGTCACACCCGGTGCCTATACGCGGGCTAATATTACCGTCGATGCACAAGGCCGTCTTACAGCAGCCGCAAATGGTAGTAACGTGTCACTAAGCACAGAAGTTTCTGGCACTCTGCCTATCGCTAATGGCGGCACTGGCGCAACTACCGCAGCAAACGCTTTCAATGCACTGTCTCCTCTGACTACGCTCGGCGACTTGCTGTACGGAGGAGCCTCTGGAGTCGGCACCCGCCTTGCTGGTAATACGACAGTAACGAAACAGTTTCTCACCAGCACTGGTGCCAGCGGTGCAGCGACCGCACCGGCATGGGCTGCACTCAGTGCAAACGATCTCCCAGCACATAGCGCTGCACTCATCACCTCAGGTGTGCTCAGTGTGGCCAATGGCGGTACAGGTGTCACGAATCTAGCGGCAAATAATGTGCTGCTCGGTAACGGTACCGATGCTCCTCTCACCGTGGCGCCAGGATCGAACGGTAACGTACTCACATCGAACGGTACGACTTGGGTTAGTTCAGCTCCTGCGGCTGGCAGTTGGACGGTGTCAGGTTCCGATGTTTACAGGAGTGGTGGAAATGTAGGGATTGGGACGACAAGTCCCGTGGCCACACTTGATGTTGCTGGTCTGATCAATTCAAGAAAATCCTTTGTTTTAAGCGGCTCGGATCCGGGGGGTAATTTCCCTACCGGCAACTTCTGGCATCAATATCAGGATGCGAGCGGCGATTTTCATCTGGCCCGGAATGGCTACGATCCGATCATGCAATTATACAGGAGCAATAACAGTGCCTATTTTGCGGGCAACGTCGGGATAGGAACTGCGGCGCCCGCGCAAAAACTTGCGATCACCGGCACGTCGGTTTCCGGCACAGCGTCACAATCAAATATTTCAGCATTTGCAACCAATGGCCTACAGATAGTCGGCAACCTTGGTACAGCGCCAAGCCAAGATGCGATCACTTACCAGGCGAATGCCGCCGGCGGTGGAGCAGCGATAGCCTTCGGTCGGGGTGGGGGCTATGACACCTTTCTTAGTCTTTACACGAATAGCTCCAGCGGGGCGACTCCTGGCACGATCTCCGAGAGGGTGCGTATCGACTCCAATGGCAACGTCGGGATTGGGACTACGAACCCTACTCAAACATTGGTAGTAAATGGCGCTGGGAACATCACCAGCTTGGGTGTCGGTTCGGTGGCAGACTCTACTGTTGGCACTTTGCGGGTGACAGCCAATAGTGCCACGGTCCCAGCAGTCCGCACAGATCAAAGCGGTGCCGGACCCACTGCATTATTTATGGGCGGCAACGTCGGGATCGGGACGGCGACGCCTGAGCGCAAACTGCATATTCACGGATCTACGGCGACGTACCTCAAGGTTACTAATGACACAACCGGTGTCACTGCAAGCGATGGGCTGTTTTATGGTTACGACGTACATCAGGCAGCATGGGTATCAAATGCAGAAAATACGCCTCTAAGAATTGCCACGAACAACATTGAAAGGATGACAATCACTTCTGATGGAAACGTCGGGATAGGGACTACAAACCCTAGCAAACCCCTTGAAGTGGCCGGCACAATTAAATCAAGCTCGGGCGGCTTTGCCTTCCCTGACGGCAGCACTCAAACCACAGCCGCCACTAGCGGTGGCATCACTTTTAGTGGCTCCACCTCGGCGATGGATGTGACTGTTTCCGTAAGTGTAGCTTCGAACTCACTACTCTCAACCAATCCCACCACGAGTGTCATCACCGCTCCCTATAGCGGAAACTATTTACTGACAGGTATAACCGGTGTCTGCAGTGGAACATTTGGTGGAACTTATGCGGTGTCGATGAAAGTAAATGGCGCATGGGTTGCTTACGCCCAAAACTCAACCAACTGCGAAACAACAAGCTTTAGCGTTTTTTCTGTGATTAGTGCGGGCGATACCATCACCGGCATTTGTGGCAACAACATCGGCTACACAGCTAACTGCACATGGAGTATCGTGAAATTATAATTCATCCGCTGCAAATGACTTTCGCTAAGTGAATGTCATGGAAATGCCTGAGCGAGGTTTTGTTAAAATCATGGTTACGCGGCCGGCGTGATCGACAGGACGGCGCCTACGTGTTCTTGTCCGAATTTAAGTGTTCTTATTCACAATTAACACGGACATCAAAGGTAAGTGTTCTTATCCACATTTAAGACGGCTGTCCAAGGTAAGCGGCAGTATGTCAAAAAGAGCAGCGTGATTGCCACGCTACTCTTTCATGATCGGATCAAAGATTGTGGACTTTAGCCGTCACGTCGGGA
>VGTI01000050.1 GCA_016874735.1 Deltaproteobacteria bacterium | reverse complement strand
TCTGCAGCTACAAGACTAGTTCCCGAGCGCACTCGACCCTGCGCATCGAACGTTACTTTAGTCGCCGTGCCAGGCGTTGCAACAGTTGCCAGAGTTGCAGTGCCAGTACCCGGGCCCGTTGCCACGACATCGCCGGTTAGTCCCGTTAGGTAGTTGCCAGACGCCGCCGCTAGGGGCAAGCTTGCCGCTACCCACTTGCCGCTTTTGTACGTCAGCACTTGATCAGCTGCGGGCTCTCCGCCGGCCTGGGTTTTGGCTGTCAGGTTAGTTGAGCTAAGGCTGTCCCACTTGATGCCACCCGTGCCATCGTTGACAAGTACGCTACCGCTGGTGGCTGTCTTCGCATTTTTAATTCCAAGCTGTCCACTCGACGTGTCAAAGGACAAGGTCTTATTATCAACGGGGATCCGCATGGCGAGCGGGATGTAGTTAAATTTCTGCCGCGGATAGGCCTTACCGCCCGACGAGATTTCGATAAATACTGGCTCCTTGCCATCGCGGAAGATGTCCTGCACCTGGGTGGCCATAAACGGGAAGTAAAGTGAGAATACCCCCTGGTTCAGAATCACACTGGCGAACTCGAATGTCTGCCCGAGTTGTGTACCGTCAATTTCTGCGGTCCAAAATGTTGCCTCAATCGCGACAGGCCCGTCTTTTGGCGCACCAGAAGATTCGGTTAACCTCCCTGAGTAGGTCATTGGTAGACTGCCAAGCCCTTGAGCAATCGCTTGGTTAAACGTAAGAGCCAAAAACCCGGTTAAAAAAACACTACTTGCAAACGTTGCACTTCGTTTGCGCACACTAATTTTGGTTGTATTTCTGACCTTGCCCATGGGACCGCCCTTAATGAATGATCGGACCCCTCTCTTACCAGTCTTGCAACGGCATCGTCATGGCCAGGAAAAAGCTTTAGGTGATTTTTTGAAAGGCTGTAATTTCGGGTGGTTAGGTACGGTAATTAATTGCCGTTTTTTTGATGGTATTTCGGCTTGTTTGAAAAACACCAGAAAAAGTATAAATTGTAGATGGTTGCACTAAATTCGCGAGATGTGGCGTTAAAATAGCCACAAAATCGACAGCTTGGCTGTATCATGTGCTCCTAGTGAACGCTCACGGGGATGGGGGGGCTGGCCCTCAGATGAATCGCCAAACTTCACCTATACCAACAAAGACAAGACAGCATCAGCGCTTGCGATCAATATGTTCAGGCCGTCAATCTCTCGCCTCTGCCAAATGCCTGGCTTAGCCACAATCTGAATGTGATTGGTAATACCAATCTGGCCAGCAAACTTAAGTACAGAGGGATCAAATCGGTCATCGCTGTACTTACACTCAAACGAGACCACTGGTTTATTCTTATTCGTTAGGAGGAAATCTACCTCAAATTTATCTTTGTCGCGCAGATAACGAAGGTCCCACTGGCCACGTCCGCAATCGCTCCAATAGTCACATGCCTTAAGCAAATGTGATGCCACGAGGTTTTCAAATCGAGCTCCATGATCTTCAACTTCGGACCAGTCATACAGGTATATCTTGGGTTCTTTTTTTAAAGATCGAGCCACTCGAGTTGTGAACGGACGGATGGTAAAGTGAAAATATAGATTTTCGAGGTAGTTTAGCCATCTTTTGACGGTATCGTATGCAACCTCCAGCTCCTCGCGCAGAGACTGAACGCTCAATGGGCTTCCGATTCTGTCTGGCATTAAAAGAGCCAAAGCTTCTACCTGACTCAATTCGGGCAGACGACTGAGATCGCGAAGATCCTCGTGAATGATTTTTTCAAGCCGACCGCTTCGCCAGAGGGCAGAAAACTGATCGTTCTGGTTCAAGTAAGGATCGGGGAATCCGCCAAATTTCAATAATCTTTCAAACTTTGTGACGGAACCTGCCTGTAGTGCTGGCGGACTAGGGGACATAATTGATTCTATAAACGACGTAGGTTCGTCTGCTCTCTTCCCTAAGATCTCTGCTTGGCTTAAAGGGTGTAGACGAAAAGGAAAATAGCGTCCGAGAAGACTATCACCGCCTCGTCGGTAGATGTTTAATCTAGCACTACCCGTCACTATAACGTCAAATGAGGTACCGTAGAGATCGTAAAATCCCTTGAGGTTTCCCTTCCATCGTCGATCTTTGTGAATCTCGTCTAGAATCGCTATAGGTTTCTTAGTGGTGGTTCCTCCATTTGACTGGAGAAAGGTCCTAAGGGATGCCGGTCCTTTGTGCCAAAGCTTCCGGAAGTCTTTATCGTCCCAAGTCCCGTATTTGCCGGCCCCTCGTTTGGCGAGTAGATCCTTCGCCAAGGTTGTCTTACCGACCTGCCGCGGGCCCGCAACGAAAGCCATTTTGCCGAATCCGAAAGCCATTTTAGAAATAATATTAGATAGATATCGTTCTTCCAAAAGGCTCATCAGCAGCTCCTGAAGCTAGGCACATAAAAGAGTCAACGACCATTTTCGTGACTTACGCGAAAATGGTCAATGACCAAATTCGTGCCACCCACGAAAATGGTCAAAAACGGATTTTGTCCGAGTGAGACGTCGGTAATCTTGGACCTTTGGGCTACCGAAGCGATGACACACTCAGACGGGAAACCACTAAATAATGGAATGTTACCTAAAACCTGCACGGATCGTACAATTTTTAAGTGATTGATGGCTTATCGGTATTTTCTGCTGCAGCCCTCTGATGAGCCGCTAACAAAATGCTTAAAAATCCCTCACGAGTGATTGGGCCGTTAGATTTTGCGTACTTCAACCTCAATTGCTCGAGCTTTTCATCCGTGGTCAGAGATTGCTCTTGCAGTGTCAAGATGTGGTCTTCTGTAACTAGAGATAATGCCAGTGAGATGATCGAGCTGGCGGTGATCCTTTGCCCTGTTTCTTTTTTGTTAGCCTTCTGGACTAGGCGCTTTATCTTTTTATGAACATCGGCATCGCAAGATACAGCCCAATGGCTGCGTTTTTTCGTTTTAACTGATTCATTTTGTTTGTTGCTATCTGAGTTCATAATGACCTCCTCGGTTCACGTAATTAAAGTGACGGCAAATCAACAGATCTGTCTCGCCCGAGACCGCGCTCTTGCCCAATTTCGAAGTTGAGCGACAAGCCGCGATATCTCTCCTTTAGGTTGTTAAAGATTTCCAGTTCGACCTGCCTGTTGGCTGAGTCTGATGAAAAGAATATCTCCACACTCCTCACCGTTCGGTTGTTCAGTATGAACCTATCGATCAGTTTGGTACTAGGGTCCATCAGGCACAACGTCGCCACTGGATGAGACTTTGGGTTCATGGCCTTTGCACCAAAGGACTTCAGAAAATTAATTGGGTCCATAAAGATGCGGGCCTTGGTAGAGTTTTTGGACGCTGAGAACAATGGCTTTTTAAAAGTTCCTAAATTGCGTCTAAGCCATTGCTTGTCGGTTCCGCGCTCAAACTCAACAGTGCCACCCTCGTCATCCTTGGCAAAGAATCTGATGATATGAGAAGGGGTGGCATTATTGGTTGGTAGGGAACGTGGCCGAGATCCAGGTCCAGCAAGATCATCGATGAGGTCACCGATACGTTCAATTTTGTCTTTGGCAGTAGGCGTCGAATCTTGGTCCGGCTGGTCGACTAGTTCGGCAGGTTTTGACTTGGATGCGATGTCATTGTTAAGTGGTGTTTTTTCAATTTCCAGGTTTGGCAAATTCCCAGCATTCTCGTATTCAAAATTGTCACCAATATTGTCGGGAAGATCATTTGCACGTTGCAAATCCTCGTCGCCCTGTACCCTGGGATCGCCGACTTGCACCTGATTGCTCGCCAATAACTCCTTGGCCAAAGACGGATCAAGATCATGGGCCGCAAGCATTTCCTCTACATATTCTTTCCCTTTCTCAGGTGGTGCTTGACGATCAGTCGGTATATAGAATGACTGATATGGCTTAACAACCTCGCCAAAATGATCTTCGAGCATTAGGAGACGCTGGTTTCCAGTGATCTCGACCACTGCTTGAAGAAAAGTCATGTCTTTATGTGCAGCGACTAGCTCTATCAGGGATCCACGCGTGTTGTTCTTGGTGTTGGTCCACTCGTAGTCACTAATTTCTACATGGGGCCTACCATGCAGCGTAACCTTGCCGCCGTCGTTCTTTTCCAGCGTGATGTTGTGGGTACGGCAGTACTCGGGAATATTTGATAGCCTGGCTCGTCTTAAATCTTCGATGGGGATGATACTGCTTGCGATATCTTTTTGATGGGGGAAGCTTCGGTCGCTGCCTTGGCGAGCTTCTTTGGTGTATGCCTTATAATCCCGCTGGCCCTTCACGTAGGTTGAGTTGGGGATTTCTTTAAGGGTCTTTCTGGTTTCTGATGTGGGCGAGCGCCCCTCGGCATGTGCATCGAGAGCACTCCGTATATCGTCACGAAGACCCGGGACTTGTGCAAAACGGACGTCATTTTCCTTGAAAGCTTTCTCAAGGCCTTGCTTATCGTAGACGATACCTAACTTACTCCCCCGCTTGCCTCTTGTGTTCTCCTTGTAGAAGTATGATATCGACTTCTCCTCAACCCTTGCCCTGACCCCCATCTCTGCCAGTATCGCCGTATACTCGTCGTAACAAGTGGCGTAGGCCCTGGCGAAGTCGGCTTTCTGACATAGATCCACAAGCCACGAGGTGCCGCGGTCACGTTCAATTTTGCGGACCTTATCAGGTAATTCGGCCGATTTTTCATGATCTTTGTGCTTTATGACTGATAGACCGTAGTCCTTGCAAAGGTGGTCACTGATTTTCCGCAGATCATAGAGATGCATCTTCTTATCCACGATCTTTTTTCCGGTTTCGCTGTGCCACGGACAGACGACGATGTGATTGTGGACTTTGCCAGTCTCAGTATGAGTGACGCAAAGGAACAAGTGTCCGGGGAATTTTTCTTCGACAAGCTTCCGCCCCAGCATATTAAAGTCCTCGGGCCGCATCTTTTTACTGTCCTTATCCGACCAACTTTGCCGGATATGGTAGGCATTGATTCGGTCGCCCTTGCCATGAAGGTTTGCCATCAGCTGAAACGCAGGCAGCGGGTTATCCAGACTACATCCCTTCGCATATGCTGGATCGTCAGGTTCTTTGGTTAACAGCGCATAATTAATTAGCTTGGGTGCGTGACTTATTGGCTTTATCCAGACGGTTGCCACGGTGTCCTCCTACAAGTGCCATGATTTCGGTAGCTCTAGTTCTTGCGCGCGCAATTTCGGGATGAAAGCCCTCGCGAAAGCCAGAGTCCAAGACCGTTGAGACTTCGTTCCATACGGTGTCAAAGTCTTGCAGCAGGAGTCCGATCTTGATGGCCAAGTCGTGTGGCACCGGCGGTACAACAATCGTGCGCTTAAAGTATGAATCCCTGAGCAGCGTTGACACTGTAGTGCCGAGAATCTCTGCCGTAGCGGTAATGGAGGCATACTGCTCTTTTGAAAATCGGACGAAGCAGTATTCCTTTCGCTTCTGTGTTCTTGCCATGGGTTACCCTTTCTTGTGGTTTTAACTTCATTGATCGAATAAGCGGCGGGACCGATTCCCCGTGAATCGGTCACGCCGTCGCGTGGTGTTGAGGTAGCGGCATGCAATAAATTCTGGACGATTGGCTTGTAGTGGTTGCGCCACCGGATGTTGATCCATCCGGTGCGGCGGTATGTTGTGCGCAGGCCGTGAGATCCAACATAATTTGGGTCGCTGACGTGAACTTTTGCGCCCGCACTATTTGTGTCTTGTGCTCGGTGCTTCATGGGATTGGCCTGACGGCTGCCGTCACTATGGGGTGAACCGATCTGCGGTTTCCTGGTCAAGCAATTCGCGTTGCGACGGCTAGGAAATGTCATCACATGAGCGATCCGACTATTGTTGCCAAGTGCCTGTGGTCCCCAAGCATTTGCCTCGCGGTCGCTTAGGGTTGCTGATGGCATATCGTGTATTCCCGTCGGGCGGGTTTCATAAAAAGTCGACCGGCGCTGCCCGTGGTCTTGCGGCTCTTTTGCACAGGGTCCCGCGGGGCTGGTTCTATAGGAAGCTGCCTCGCGGCCACTTAGTCGGAGAGTTGCCGTGACCCCTACATTTTTTCGGCGCTGCCCAACTTTTCTCGCTGCTCTGTACCTCTTTCCAACCCCCTCTCGAAGGCGAGGGCAAGCATGGGCGTGGCACGCCACGCCCCCCAAACAGGTCGCTTCGCTCCCTATTTCTGGCTGCGGCTCCGCCTTTGCCAGTTGGTGGGCTGCGCCCCCCAATGCCCCCGTAAAGGCCCTGATGAGATCGGCTTTGAGGGGAACGGAGCACCCCTTTAGTAAGGGGTGCCCCTGAGCCACTGATATAGGAGGAAGGAAGGCTCTCATCAGATCAGCGCCTTTGCAGTGGTCGTTGCGACTTGGTTAGCCGTAGACAAAAACTCCGGTGCGTTGTCCTCGTCGTTATCGGTCAACATCGGCCGTAGGAACCAAAGAACCGAGCCGGTGAAAGCTCCCCCGACCAGCAGCTGCAACCACGAGTAAACGGCGTACATATAGTTGATGCGGGAGGAGACTAGGTTGGCGCTATAGAGCGACACACCATCACTGAGTCTTCCGAGCGAGTCGAGCGTTTCGGTCGATAGAGTGATGCCCGTTACGACGTGATAGAGAAGCGTCCAGATCGGGGCCCAAAGGAGGACCGAGAAGTAGGCCGTAAACCACCAAAGCAGTACCCGCCAGTAGCCAGCTACTACCGGGAAGACCAACCACGGGAATATCGCAATCAGCATCAGTTTGATAAACCCAGCTACGTGCGGAGCCCGGGCAAGGTTTTCGCCAAACTCGTCGGCACGATTGGCCGCCATCGAGGCACCACGGTACTTGTCTCCCACCAAACTTAGGAGGCCGTCCCAGCTAAAGAACCTATTCACATACTGGAGGACGCGAGCTGCAGTCCCTGGGGGCTGCGCACCTTTTTGTACCCCGAGCGTGGACTCTGTCTCGCCGTGGTAGTGCTCGAGGATAGCGGACGACACCTTGAGATTGCGGTAGGCCTTGTTTGAAAACTGAGGCGAGAGCACATACGCGAGACCCTCCTCAACCTCATCACGGCCATCCGTTGCATAGTGAGCGAGACCATACTCAACCCGCTCCTTGAGGTCGAGGCAGGTCTTCACGCCGCCGTCAGCCGCAGGCAGCATGATACCACCTAGGGCCCGTGCTAGAGAGTCATCTTTGCCGAAGAACGTATCGAGTCGATCAATACCCTCGCGCCCACCCAGCTCATGAATGACCCTCGAGATACAATTATCCGTATAGCTTTTGACGTCAGCGCGCACTTCGGGATCTTGGATACTGGCAGAGCCTGCATACATGATGGCTTTGTAGAAAAATCCTGGTGCCTCGATTTCGCTGTTGGATACTTTGAAGACCCTGTCGATCACCTGATTGATGAGGCGACTCAGCTCTTCAGCGGTGCGGCTCAGGATATTGAAGACGAGACTGACTCGGTACTCGGGCTGGACGCCCTGGACCTTGGCCGCGATGTAGGGGTTACTCTCCCAGCTCTCACCGTTAAACCGTCTCACGTCGGTAGAGGCGCCGACACGGAGGATACTGAGCCCGGCCACGAGGCAGATGATGATCTTGAGGTAGCGAGTGATCGGTACGCCGCGACGGGCAGTCAAGGCGCCGGGCATGTAGCGGGAGAAAAATTGCACCGTCGTCGTGAAGAAAACGCAGCCAAAGATCAGCAGCATGGCAGCCATGAACACCCGCTGCGAGGTTAGGACTTCAATAAACCTCGAGTGGAGTTCTAGGCCGATATATTGATAGAGGGCTTCGTAAGCAGTGCTAGTAAACATGCCTTCATCCTCCCTTGCCGCAAAGGACACCGTCCGAGCAGTCGGTCAGCGTCGAGCGAGCCCTGGATGATCCAGCCGCACTCTCGTCCTCGCGCAGAGCCTGGCGGGTGTACTCCCCGCGAAAGCCTTCGCCCTGCTCATGGATCTCGCGCAGCACTTCCCTCAGGGGCTCATTGCGCTGACGCTGAAGCTCGAGGGTTAGATCGATAGATTCTTTGAGGCTCCGGCGTTTGGCTTCGAGTTCCTCCTTGCGACCTGGTGGAAGATTGGGGTTCTGGGTGGCTACAGTCAGGACATCCATCGACCGGTTAACGTCCCGTGTGAAAATGCTGACAGCGGTCGTGTCGCTAAGCTTCTTACAGGCAAGCCGTCTTTGGGCGGGAGGAAGCTGGCGCAGGGCATCTACCGTGTCACGGTCGATCGCCACCTCGGGAAGTCCCTTGCTAAGTTCCCTGAGCTCTTTGTCATCAACGCCAGAGTAGCCAAAGCGCCCCGACGTTGCCTTGACTAGGATCTCCTCGCATAGGCGTTTATGGAGATCCGCTTGCAATTCCTTTAGGTGCGATTCCGGCGTGAGTGGCTTCCTGCGGCTACCATACTCAACCCCGATGCTGCCTTTGGAGAGCACGGTATCGCCCACAAACGCCTTGGTTAGATCTGTTACGCGGCTTGCCTCTTCGCTAGTGAGTCCTGCCCACTTGGCTGAGGACTCGACCAACTTATTGACCCCGCCGCTACCACCAGATTTTCCACCCCAGCTTGCCAAGGTCGCGTCAAAGCCACCATCGCAGCGTTCCATGGCAGTCTCTAGATTGCCATCGGCGCGTTTGATGGCCGAATGCACACAGGACTGTCGCTCGCGGTAGTAGTCCTCCGAGCGTGAATCCGTGTACTTGTCGACCATCGCGCATTGATCGAGACGCATCTGCGACAATAAATCGGCGCTGATTTGGCTGTGTTTTAGGATAGCACACCAAGTAGGCGAGGCGTAGCATGCCAATAGAAGTGGAGAGCTCGCAACAATGTTTTTCCCGACATCGCCGAAGTATTTGGCATCCAGAAGATTACTCAGTGTGGCCTTCATCGTGTTTTCGAAGTTGATGTTGCCGCAGTCTGAGCTGATACCGAGGTTGAAGTTCATGTCGACGATCTTCGGATTACCGTCAAAGGCAGCGTCATGTTTCTCGTCAAAAGACTTGAGCATATAGTCTTCTGACCGAAGCCTTTGGTTTGATTGGTAGCGCTTTAGGTTGTCGGCTAGGGCAATACCAGTCATCCCTAGTGCTACGAACACTGCCATGAGGATCCATAGGATCGGGGCGTAGATTGCTTGTATCTGGGCCGGACACCTTTCGGTGTCCAGTCCAAGTGAGTGTTGCATGGTCGTTCTCCTCTTGTTTAGGTGCTGCGCCTCTGGTTTCTCATCGAGGCTCAGCCAAGACCGTAGGGATGCTCCCTGACCAGCTCCTCCAGAGCCTTCCAGCGGTCACTTGGGTACTTGGCCCTTGCTGCCTCGGCGGCACTGGTGGCCGCGGCGTTGGTCGGTGCAAGCCACCTGTCGTAGGGCGTTTGAAAGAAGCGGAAGGCCCCCTGGCGCGTTCTCTTTTTATTGACGTAGTAAACGTCCGCGTGGCTGCCGCGTACAGTCCTTAGCGACTTGACTATTTGGGTACCGGCTTCATCAAGAATCGAAGACCTCTTTGCCACATAATCAACATTGTCAGCCGACATCTGGAGGAAGACGTAGTTATCGGCTACGCCCCACATGGCCTTGCCCACTTCGGTCTCAAAGTAGTTTTGCGGCCTCGGAGTTAGGCTTACGAGCCAGACTCCGAGCTTTCTAAAAGTCTCTGCTGCATCAACCACAAACTGCCCACCGACCGAGTTGCCACGGCCTAGCATCTGCATTTCTTCTAGAACCACTAGACCCTGTCGTCCCTGACCTCGATGCTGCTTGATTGTTTGGCGGATCTCTTCGATCACGGCCATAGTCATCAGGCTCTGAAGGACTGGGTCCTTATCAAGAGCGTCTAGGTCGTAGATGTAAAAGAGCTTGGTTTTGTTAGACCCCGGTGGCGTCGCATTGAAGTAACGGGCATAGATGCCGTCGCCGTAAAATGGGGCCAGCTTTTGCACTAAGGCATCAATCACGGGCTGGAATTTTTCAAAACTCTCAAGTGCCGATAGTCCTGCCATCTCTGCCACTACGTCGTTCATGGTTAGGACTGCTTCCTCAGCAAGCTCAAGCTGGACTAGGTCAGCGCCGTCGAAGTTCAGGCTGGCCTCTCGCATCTTGCGTTCGTGAGCAAGTCTCACTGCCTTCGTTAGGACGGCGATGTGGTCACTTTCTAGCTCAAACGAAGGCGACATGAGTTTAATGCCGGTCGCCAGTAGCTGGGTGAGGAAGGCGACCTTTTCCTCGTCAAAGACGCCGCGGAACGGCGAAAATGGCATTTCGCCGTCAGAAGAAAACTCCGTTAGGTCAGCGTCGTAGTAGTCAGCTAGGGCCTTATAGCGGAGAGTAGGCCATGGGAGTTTCACCCCTAGCCTCTCGCAGAACCGTACTTGACACTCTCGCGTCATACGGCTCCCATCATTCAGCCATTCGCTATTCACCGTCCGTCTCCCAGAACGCAAAGAGTTTTGGTTCACGAGCTTGAATCTCGTTGATCCACTGCCCCGCATTGGTTCGACGACGATTGAAGTGCTTGTATTTCCGCATAGCCCATTTGGTGAGAATCTGATGCCACTGCGTTCGCAGTGTCCGGAGTTCCCGCGGGTAGAATTTTCCGAAGTAGCCGACCCAACCACGGATGACTGGATTGAACCGCTCGGAAATCTCACGAATCGACAGGTGGCTGGAGCGTTGAACGCCCCAGTGCTTCATCCGATCCCGGATATTCTTGCGCGAGGTTTCGCTGATCGCCGGCATGAAGCCGTCGAACCGCTTCCCGTTCGGACCTTTGGCCGTACGCTGCCGAAACGTGAATCCCAGGAAATCAAAGCTACTCGCATAGCCAGGCTCTCCAGTCTTCATACGATTTTGGCAGAAGACGAGCTGCGTCTTCTCGGGATTGAGCGCCAGTCCGCACTCGATCATCCGGCATTCGATCGCGCCCTTAAGCCGCTGCGCCTCTTGCAGGCTGCGGCAGTGCACGATGATGTCGTCGGCGTATCGCTCGAACTTGACGCCTGGAAACGCTCTCCCCATCCACGCATCGAACACATAATGCAGGAATAGGTTCGCAAGAAGGGGACTCACGACTCCACCTTGTGGAGTGCCCGTCAGCCGGTCCGTGACAGTGCCATCTTCCGCCATCGTGCCGGCTTTCAGCCAGCGTTCGACGTACAGAAGGATCCACTCGCATTTCGTGTGGTGTTTCACCGCCCGCAGAAGAAGATCATGGTCGATGTTGTCGAAGAAGCCCTTGATGTCTAGATCAATCACCCATGGGTTCCGCCAGCAGCGCTGCTTCGCAGTCTCCACAGCTTGATGCGCAGACTTTCCCGGGCGATAGCCATACGAATCCTCGTGAAACAGAGGATCTAGGACTGGCTCGAGCTCTTCTTTGACAACGGTTTGCGCGATGCGATCAGCGACCGTAGGGATGCCGAGCATGCGTCGACCACCATCTTTCTTGGGGATGGCAACTGTTTTCACTGGTGGCGGAAAGTAGGTCCCAGAGGACATCCGATTCCAGATCTTGTAGAGGTTCTTTTTCAAGTTCCTCTCGAAGTCCGCAATCGTTTGCCGATCCGCGCCAGATGACCCGCCTTTCGCTTTCACCCGCTCATACGCTCTCCAAATGGCTTGTTTGGAAATACTGAATGACTTTGCTTTACTCACGGGCTCCTCCTGCTGACGCAGTTGACTCGCGAGCAAAGCCGAATGACGCAGCCCCTTCGCTCCATCTGGTTTCCCAGACTTCATCACTACTATGGGCTGCTCCGAACCTAGGGCCTGCATCGGTACTTTCACCCTTGTCAGTCTCCACTGCTTGGGCTTTTCCCTTGGCATCAGACCCGTAGGGTCCCACGTTCCATACCAGAGCCAGGATCATGTTCACGCCATCTCCACGCCGGACGCCGTCCAAGTCGGTAATCAGGAGTCCCTTGGACTTATCCCCGGGTAAATCAAAACCCCGGGTTTTGACGTCATTTGTGACATCTCGACGCTTCAACGATGATTCGGGTTCACTCGTCTCCATGATCCATACCTGCCCTCTTTTGCCTGAGGACTTTTCCGGCCTGCTTACCACCATGGCTTTTGACCACAGCGGCGGACGGTGGTTTGACATCAGTGCCTGAACACCGAAGTCGGCGGGCCTACCGCCATCTCTGATACAGCATTGCTTCGACATCAGGCTGCGACCTTCTGTTGTTGCATTCGTGGCACACTAGACTTCTTATCGACGACAAAAACTAGAGGCTCGGGCGAGAGTCTTTTGATCGACGTGACGGCATCGATCACAAAAGAACTCTTACCCGATCCACTGTCGGCTAATACCACCGTGTGGTGGGAGGTTTCGTTCTCAAGAAGTGAGAATTTTACTAGGTTTCGCTCGCGCGAGAGATAGAGCTGAACAGGGTCACTTAGGCCGCTAAACGAATTAAAGATCGGCAAAAACTTGGCCGCGTCCGAGCGCAGGACCTTAATAAAACGCCGTGCCGAGAGGTCGCTCCTTGGATCGTAGAATAGAGGCAGGCTTGTAAGAGCAAGGGCAGCACCGATGTCTTCTTCGACGATGGCTTCGGCCTCTAGCTGATTTTGAAAGACGTTTAAAACCTCTCGTGTCATGCGGTCGAGATCGTCCGTCGTCTTACCCTCGATCGTCATATGAAAGCTCAGGTGAACACAGCGGTCCTCGTGCGCAAGTCGCTCCTGTACTGTAAGCAGTTCCTCTTTTTGCCGGCGGGCCTTTGCTGACGGAGTGTTTTCTAGGAAGAATTCCTTTAGATCGAGGTACTTTTTAACCGAGGCCTTAGTCGGGAAGGAGAAGTTCAGAGTCATGCGAAATGGAAACGAGAGGCCCGTGAAGTAGGCCATCCCACCAGGGTAGGCGAAGCTGGGACTGGTCTTAAGCGAGATGGTACGGGTTTTGACTCCCTCTCTTTTGATCCCCGAGAAATCAAGCGTTGGCGGTGAATAGACGACTTGCTCTGAAAGTGGCGTGGCAGGATTTAGCGGAGCGAAGGAGCGCCGGTAATACATCTCTGGATTAAAGAACTGGCGGAGGATGTCCAGAAGCTCATCGCCTGACAATCTCGTTAAAGGCAGCGGTGAGCTGGTCTCAAGCGTACTTAGAGTGGAGAGAAAGTGCGCAAGCTCCTGTTTGACAGCGGCATCTTCTCTGTCGAGTGTGGCGTTTTCTCCCGTGTAAAAAGACCAAAGACCTGAGCGCGATCTTGAGGCGGGAAACCACCTCACCGTCAGGTAAGCGCGTCTTTCTAGCGGTGTCTCAACCTTCCCAAGGCCGGAGGCGTTTTTGATCACCGATAGACGCTGCTCGAAGAGGAACTTCGACACCGGATGGCCACCCAGATATTTGTTGGCGTAGTCATCTAATCGCTTATCTAGAGGGGAAAGTGGCTGCTGTTCAAAGATCACCTGCATCACAGCATTCTCTGGGAGCATAAACCACGACTTGAGCGAGGTGACTGCTCCGACAATGGCAGCTTCACTTAGAGGCTCATGCTCGATTAGGTCGATCTGGTAGACCACACCGAGGGAACCGTCATGACAAACTACGATGCGGTCTTCGGGAAGCACTTCGTTCCACGGAAACTCGCGACTGAGTGATTCAGGCCGTGTGATGAGTGAGCCTAGTGGCCCAGGTAATTTATTTTGTCTCATGAGTTGAGCCCTTACCTTTGGTGTTTAGGTCGAGTTTCTGCGGGACAGGTTGAGAGTCATTCGGGAGGCCCGTTTGCCAACGGTCCCCTTCGACTACGACCGAGATCCAGCCACCCCAGAAGTATTCTTTGGTTGGTGTTTCGTGCGGGTAGATCCAGATTTGGGCCACTTTGGGCGGAGTTCGGATGGGAATCCCGGTGGTGGGCTCGCGCTTAACCTCGGCGTCTGTGAGCTTTAGAGATCCGGCTTCGGCCTTTTCTCGGCTTCCGTAGTCGGCGCGTTCTTCGAGTAGATTTTTGGACTCGGCACGGTGCAAGCAACTTGCTGCACTGAGACTAGTCGAGCAGACGATTAGTAAACTTGTAATCCTTGTCATGGGAGCCTCCTTCTTGTGTTAGGCGAAAATAGGTATGGGGTAGTGCCACTGTGTCATTAAGAACTATCCAGACATCCTGGCCGCTACCGACGTTGATGGTGGGCAGTAGGTTTTGTGCTTCCTTCAGGTACCACTGCGTGACTTGGCTTGCTGCAGAGGCGGCACCACCGGCGGCAAGGTAGCGGCCCTGATTACCGCTAATGATTTGGGTTTGAGATCCGTTTGGAAAAGTTTGGTTTGAGGTCTGCGCTAACTGCACAGACTTTCCGATGCCGTCCACCACGGCAGCGAGAAACGCCATAGCAGCCACTCGGTCCTGTTTGGTGTTGACTGTGCCGGTGACAGAAAAGGAGTTATCCCGAGCGTCGGCGACAAAGCCGTTGATCTCCCGCTCAAACATCTGGCCATTGCGGGCCACGCAGCTAAGCTTGGTCGCCTGCATTTGCACCCGCTCGGTGCTGAGATCACCCTCGGCCTTGGCAATGACAAAGCAGCCTTTAAGGTCGATTGATTTGTTGTTGGGGACGATGTGGGCGAAGTCGAGCTGAAGGAGTACGGGATAGGTGCGTCCCTCAGGAGCTTCTACGCCGGTGAGTAGTTTGGCCTTCACGTAGCTGCCTGCTGGGAGCACTACCTCGGCCTTTTCTGGCTGAGCGGTCCCTTGGGTCGGGAAGGATATGACTGATTCACCTCGACTCGGTGGGCTGATGACAACCGGAGGTAGCTGCGGCACCATCTGGCCCTGATATTGTTGAGCTGGGAGCGCAGTGGTGGTCAGGCTCCCACCAGAGATACTGGCATCTGTGGGAGGTGTCTCTTGGGCCTGACTCGTATTCGGTGGGCGTCCCTCTAGCGTCGCTATGCGCTGATCTAGTTTGGCGATGCTGTCATTGACGTCCTGAAGCGTAGTGGTCAGATCCTTACTGTAGCGCTCTAGGCGGCGCTCTTTACTGCGGCTAATAGCCTCTACAGACGATGTACCAAGGACACGGGAGGGCTGATTGGCAGCCGTCCCTGGCGTTGTGGAGATTTGGGCCTTGGTGTCAGACAACTGTATGACCCAGTAGAGGACGACTAGAAGCACGGAGACACCGATGGTCTTTACGAGCTTTTGTCTGGGTTCAGCCCAATCCCTCAGGGCTTCGTACTTGTCTTTGAGGTGGTCTAGGAGCCGTAAACTTGGCTCTGGCTGCGCGATTAGTTGGGTCATGGCTATTTCCCTTACCCCTTAGAGTTTTGGTTACCTGGTTTAGTGATGCGGATGGGGAGGAGAGCTTCGGAACTAGAAGCAGTCGGCTTAGTTACCATAACCAGCAGTGTCTTATTTGAGGATGATTTTGCGCCTTCAAGTATTGACCGTTCGGTGTAACCAAGCACCGCCTGGTTGGGCTCACCGAACCTAGCTCCCCTGACATCGATCTCGAGCGACCGGTCTGATGCGAGATTTTCTACCTCGTAGACAAAGCCCTTGAAGTCGCCTCCCGTGTATGTCTTGAGCAATGTGACCTTGGTCTCGGGGATGCCACTTGCGATTTCATGGCTCTCCTTTTTCACCTCGTACCCAGTAACCTGATCGCCGCGAATCATGGCCGTTATGAGTTCAAGCCGCCCGATATAGGGCGTAGCGGCTGCGCGGTTTTCAACCAAAGCCTTTTGCGACTTGATGTCGTAGACAGATTCAACCTTGAGCTTTGCCTCCGCCGGTACGGACTTAAGGCGAAGCGTTGCCATATCACCACTTGCCAGTATGAAGACCACGTCGGCCTTGGCTAACTTTTGACGGGGCTCCACACTGAGTACCGCGTAATCAGGTGTGTCTGGACTCACCGGCCGGATCATAAAGTCAGCAGCGTTGCTGACTGTTTTCACTGGCTCCTCAAACCTGACGATCGTCGCTGCGCCGTAGGCAACGGGCACGGTTTCGGGGGCGCTACCGAAGTAGACATTTTTTGCTAGGGCAACCTCGGTAATGTAGATCGTGGCTACCCCGATTAGGATCAATAGGACTTTATTTTTCATTGGTCTTTCCTCCTTCTAGGGATTTGCTGACTTTGTGGGCTTCTTCGCTTTTGCGGCTAAGCGACGTGATCTGCAGGCACCAACGCTTTCCGAGATCTGGTGGGACGAGCTTTAGACCCATCTCGATCACCTCGCCGCGCACCCCGATCGACTCGCTACCGATAAAGGTCTCGACTCTAGTTTTGACGGTTGCCTGGTAGTGGCCTGATGGATCCACCTCGATTCGCTTTGAGAGGACAGTGGTGATCTCCGAGATATTGTCGGCAAGGACGCGCTCCATCCACTCGCTGCCTTCGCTATTAAATTGCACCTGCAGCGCTGGGCTCATCACACTAGCGATTTGGGTATAGCGCTCAGCTATGTTGGTGGGGTTGACGTTGCCGATGGCATCGACAAAGTCAGACACTGCATGCTGAACATAGCTATCGGGCACTGTGCCTGGAGAAACTGGAAGGTAGTCTGTCACTCCTGGAGCTAAGATAAACTCCTTGGTTCTTAGCCTTTGATTGAGGCCACTGATCTCGATGCGGCTTTGGATAAATACGGTAAGTAGCAGTAATGCAAGGATCAGCGAGACATGCTGCATCATCAGCTTCTCTCGAATCAATGCTGCCTGGTACGAGACATGATCAGGGAGCTTACCTAACTTAAGCGAATCAACCCCTTTGGCTGCAGCGAGGCGGCCCCGAGCAAATCCGCGCTCAATAGGGCCTATGATTTTGGTTTTAAACCAGTGTGGTGCGGGACGATCTGGATCCTCTGAGAAACCCTGAATGTGCTCTGGAATTAAGATATCGTTTTGAAACTCTGTCATGACGTTATTCCTTTATGATTTAGTCTGAGTAGGTGCGGCGACCTCGGGGATTCACCAGCCCGGGGAGCGACATGCCCCAGTTGCGGTAGGGCCAGTGAAAGAAGACTCCCTTTTCGCAGTGCTTTCTAATCGCCGGCACAGCCACAACCACGATGCAAAGCCCCACCAACATAGCCATCCACTCGTAGAAGATGACACCAAGCACTAAGATGACGGCTAGGGCTAGGAAGACATCGGTGAGTTCCCAGTAGTCAAAGATCATGATGGGTTGATCAATGGTCTGTACGACTTGTGTGCCGTGGCGACTTTTCATGGTTTCATACGAATGCATTGTGACCTCGATTAACTGCGAGCGTGTTAGTTAACGATCAAAGATCGAGTCACCGCCCGAGATGCTAAAGATGTTGTGAACCCAAGTTGTGGCGGTGCCGAAGATAAGGGCACCAAGCACCGCGACAATGGCGATACCAACGCGCTGTTCTTTTAGAGCCCAGGCTGCCGACATGATGCAAAGCCCGGCGAATAGGCGAGCGCCCCATTTAAAAAGGGCAGTATCGATGAGACGTAGCAGTGTGCCTGCGACTTCCAGTTTGGACGCTGCGTCGGCATCGCCTCCTGATGGCAGAGACACACCCCGGCCCGCTGCAAAGACGTCAGGCGAGAACAGGTAGACACTGAGGACGGCGAAAGCGCCGGTTATTAATAGGGCCTTAAGAATAAAGAGCCAGTTGATTGTTTTCGATGTTTCCATAGTTAGGAACTCCTTTAGTGTTTTGATTAGGTGGCTGAGTTATCAACCTTGGTTGCAATGCCTACTTCTTTTTGATGATCTTTCGCTGATTGCGCGGTCCTGATGAGCGATGCGACTGCCATGCTGACAAAAGCTAGAAAGCAAATGGCGATGGCAAGTAGCAGATACTTGAAGTCTCCTCCTCCGCCTGAACTTACGAAGCTATAGTCTTTAGTTTCCATGTTTCCTCCTTCTCACTGTTTATGGAGTTCACGAAATAGTTGCTCTGTTTCGACAAAACCTTTTTGTCTTAGGACTGTTCCGGATTTGAGATCGGCAATGAGCAATAGGGGCACTGCATCGACGCGGAACTTCTGCACGTCGCCGTCGCTCGCCTGAACCACAGGAACCTGCGAGCGAATGCCCTCAAGCGGACCACGGTCAATCTGCCTTGCCTCGACAAAGTAGCCACGGCTGACTAGGTCGTTCACGGTGCCAAACATCTTTCGGCAATGTGGACATGTGGAACTAAAGTAGAGCCTAAATCTATAACGTTGCACGTCTGGCTCTGCCTTAGCTGAAATAGGGAGCGAGGCGAGATTGACTGAGCCGCCCGGAGCCGGATGAGTCTTAACGTACTCGGCTATGCGCTGGCTCAGGCGCTCGGTGAGGGTGTTCTTTCTCTCGATGTAGGAAAACCACTGACGGATGTTTTCGTCGCTAGGATTGCGAGCTACCTCCATATAAGGCTCTGGTGGGGTGTAGTCGCCTTCTTTAAAAAACTCCTTATTCTCGGGTGAGCTGTACTTTTTCCAGTCGAACTGCTTTTTCTCTTCGACCTTTTCTTGGGGTGATTCCCTGATAGCTTCTTTGACTTCAGGCAGTGATGCGTCCTTCATCGACCAGTAGTCAATGCCACTATCAAAAAACCGGTTACCATCCGCTTGAGAGACGGACGAGACGAGAGCAAGCATGGCGGAGCACGCATAGTTGCGCGCTTGTCTACGACACATAGATCACCTCCCGAACATCGATCAGTCCTTCGCAGGCGAGATCGAGAGTTGCGTTCGTTAGGTTTAGAGATAAGAAGGAGAGGTCTTCTTCGTCGTTGATGACAGCTTCAACGTCCTCGTCGCCCAGATACTCAATCACTGGGAGACGGCCAACAACGCCCCCTTCGCAGTGCGGGCAGCCACCATCACAGCGGATTCTGAGGTTATCGCACTCGTCAAAAGTAAATCCGGCAACCTTACTAGCCTCCTCTATGAACTCTTCATGTGCCGGCATTGAGCAGTGACTGCAGAGCTTTGGCACTAGGCGCTGCGCTGCCGAGAGGCGGAGGTTACTGCAGATCGAGTCATGATCGACTCCAAGGTTTTGGATGCGGCTAATCACCTCGCGAGCGTTATTGGCGTGCACCGTCGATAGGACCAAGTGACCTGTCGCCGCAGCACGGAATGCGAGGGCCGCTGTCTCTTCGTCCCTGATTTCTCCAACCAAGATGACATCTGGGTCTTGCCGTAGCACTGCTCGCAGAGCATCGCTAAAGCTAACCTTCGGATTCACCCGAACCTGGCTAATACCCGGCATCACGTATTCAACGGGGTCTTCCAGGGTGATAATCTTTTTGCGGCTACGGTCAATCTCGCCAAGAAGGCTAAATAGCGTCGTAGTCTTGCCACTACCCGTTGGGCCTGAGACGAGCACCACTCCGTTTGGTTCATTTATGGCACGGCGCAGGCGCTTCACCGTATAGGACGGGACCTGGAGTTGGCTTAGGCTAAACTCCCTGGTGCTATCAAGTAGCCTTAGGACGATGGTCTCGCCAAATAGTGTGGGCAGCAGACTCACCCTCAGGTCTAGGGGCAAGCC
The DNA here is from genome assembly GCA_016874735.1 of Deltaproteobacteria bacterium. Lineage (NCBI taxonomy): Bacteria > Pseudomonadati > Myxococcota > Myxococcia > Deltaproteobacteria bacterium. The sequence continues at coordinate 4,577 of VGTI01000050.1, read as the reverse complement.
TGGGACGTTACAGCGCGAGTCTTGCGCCTTGCCGCTCACACCGATTTCTAGGTTAGTGGCAGCTTTGACGGCAGCGAGGAAGCTGGCCTTGTGCTCAAGATCTACAGTCTTCCAGACGGGTTGCATCTCGCCGTAGACGCGAAATCGGATATCTACTCCCGTCCGCGTTGCTTCGATGTGGATGTCGCTGGCGTTTACCTTAAACGCTGCGCGTACTGCACTTTGATAGAGTTCTACAAAGGGTGAATTAATCATTTGGGTAAACCTCCTAAACCTTGACATGCCGACTTAAGACTGGCGAGCGTGGCTGTGGCGACCGCCACATCTGGGATTTCGTGACAACAACTCCGCCTCTCCCAGACGACGAAGACGTAGTTTTTAAGATTCCCCGAGAGCCGTCCGCGGTCGTTGACGAGGCCTGCGGTCTCAAGGAAGCTGACGTTTTGACCCTCGCGAAAGCATTGCGACTGCGAGGGACTGATCATTTGCCATTTCTCGTCGATGGAAGACGGAGCCGAGAGGAAGACCTCCGAGGAAAGGCTCTTCATGCGCGAAGCCACCATCAATGCGGCTGTGGTTTGGCTGGGGCCGTCATAGATACCGACCCGTGGGTAGAATAGCCCCCAGCCGTTGCAAGCTTCGTGCATGGAGGGTGGGAATGCGGGGAGCCGAGCTACAGGTAAACTGCACGCAGGACTCCCCGCACTGACGAGGGAGCTGCCGCCACCAGTGGCGGACTTGGCGAGACCTACCGCGAGACAGGCTTTGGGGCTGGTAAGCCAGGCGAGGTGATTGGGCTGGAGGCGGTCAGCAATGCCCGAAGTCCAGAGTGGGCCTAGGTGCTCACTCATGGCCCCGAAGCAGGCAGATTCACCGATACCGCCCCGGCAAGGAAGCCCTTGAAGGATTGCGTCTGAAAAAGGCACCGCTAAGGTCCGCGCCTGGAACGCGGCAAAGTCATCCCCCTCGGTACCAAAGGGAGCAACCGATCCTGCCATCGTTGGTAGCTGCGCTAAAACTCCTGGCAGGCCACGGAACGCGGTCTCTACACTTTGGCCAGTGACCTCTACAAAGGTGCGCGGCACATAGTAAGTGAAACTTGCACATGGATGCGGCTTTGGCAGCGGACATACACACTGCCCCACGTGGTACTCGAGGCAGGCGTTAAACTCTGGTGCTGCTACAACATCGCAGATGTTGGGAAAACTATTGGCTGGCGAGGCCAAGAAAGCGGCTAGAACTAAAGACATGGCTTGAAGGCCTTGCCTTAGCATCACCGTCAACTCAGAGTGGGCAAGGCGCTTTTCCGCGAGGAAGTAGGGCTTAAGCAGTAACTTTTTGAAGAAGCGCGTTGTGTGGCCATCGTAGATCAGAGCGATGGCTTCAAACTTACCAAGGCTACTGAAATCGATCCCGGTGACTACGGCCTCTTTTTGGACCGACTTAGTGACGGACTCTGTCCGATTAGACGGCTTTTTTGAAAGTGCTTCGCTCTCGTCGCGCGTTTGCTCCGAGTAGCCACGACTGATACGTTCTCGTTCCTCATCACCCACCAGTTTTTCAAAGATATTGATTGTGGTGGTGTCGGTGGACTGAAGACAAATCATGGTCCTAAAGTTTTGCCGTAGCTCTTTCACCGCTGCGCCGCTACCGAGCGAGGTCTCGAGCGAGGATACAGACTGCGTGGCTACGATAGTGAGCGCCCTACCCTCCCTGGCTTTAGCTAGGAAGCGCTCATCGCCAAGCGCCTTCCCCGACCCTGTCGTAGCAACGTCTTGGTACTCGTCGATAATGAGCAGGGCCACGCGATCAGCCGGGCGGGAGTCATTAGCAATCCGGTTAAGAACCGACTGCTGGTACAGCAGTTTAATAAGAGTTCCCATGGAGCGCGCGAGGCCTTCGTTGCGGACATCGAAGAACAGCAAGAGCCCCTGATCAACCACCTCGTCCATCGAGCGGATGGTGCACTCTTCTTCACTAGGGCAGAAAAGCCGATTTGCTTGGTATTCTTGGAACTGGTGGAGGAAAGCTGTAGCCGTCGCGACGATGCCGCTTCGAACCTTTTCGTCATACTTCGAGAACTCACCGCTAAAGTAATCAAGGGCAAACGAGATATTCTCCCGAACCTCCCTGTCTAAGGGGTTTTCAAGAACCTTCTCCAGCTGGTCAGTGAAGTCAGCGTCCTGACACCGACGCATGGTGTCGTGAAGATCCTTAAGCGTGTAGTAGGACTTCATCGCTGCTGCGTAGATGAGGCTGTACTTGATCAGGTTAAAACCCGACTGACTCCAGAAGGGGGATTCCTTGTGACCGCCCGAGTAGTTGGTCGCTGCAGCCTGAATCATCTCGGCAATCTGGACGCACCGGCCACCTTTTAGAACATCCGGCATGTAGATCGGATTGATCGAGACAGAGCCGTTTAACTCTAGACGCCTAACTTTGGCTCCTAGGCCTTTTTTCTCCGCCATGGCTACGGCCTTTTTGATAAAGCTGCCTTTTGGATCAATGGCGAGTACTGCTGGCGTCGGCTCAAAGTTATCGAGGATCTGAGAAAAGTACGGGAGGATCGTCCCCTGAGTCTTTCCGGTGCCAATACTGCCGGTGATCAGGACGTTACCGCCAAGAGCGCCCTCGGTGAGGATTAGGGGTTGCTCTTCCCGCCTAGGGTCAGTGGACGGCACTGAGCCTATAAAGATACTGTTTGGGAGGCGGACGATGCGCTCTAGGCCAGATTTTTTCTTCCTCTGCTTCTTTTGGCCGCGGCTAGCAAAGTGAAGGAAAACGCTTGAGAGAGTACCGAAAGCAAAGGCCCAATTTAGGATAAAAGGCTCTGCTAACTCTCTCGGCAGCATGGATAGGCCACATTTAGCGCCTAATGCTGACCTTGAAAGAAAGAGCAAAATGCCAGCAACTGAGCTCCATCCTGTGACACTCAAGAGTAGAGGCATTAGGTCCTTGGGCGGTTTAACCTCATCGCTGGCGAAGTCATCAAGAGACTTTGCTTTCCTGATCGACTTCAAGAAGTGATCTAAAATGTAGCCAATCAAGGCTAGATTGATGCAGAGAGCGATCACCGAGATATTAATCGTCATTGGATAGGCATTAGCGAAGGCCTCTAACTTCGCTGCCATCGCCTTAAATGCGTCTCCATGCTTCATGGCAATTAGGCCAACCAGCACTGCAGCTAAAAGCGCGGCTGCTATAGGTACAGGAATGTCATTATTTGCTTTGACTGCTTGATTCATAACCATTTAAACCTCTGTTTTGATCACTTGCAGCCTTATTGGACCTAAAGACTTCAGTGAGTCTTAGGAGCTGCAAGATGGACTTTCCTATTTTTCTGAGTTCACGGTTTCTTGTGGCCTCTTCGACCGAGACGTGCTCCATAGCGGCAGCAAACTTCGTCTCGACGTCGCAAAGACGGTCGACAAAATTCACGGCGTCCTCCTTCAGGCACTGAGGCGACTAACCGATTTCAGCAGCTCCTCAACGCGACGTGTAAGCTCGACATTCTCGTACAGCTCTTCGACGCTGATCTCGCCGACCCAGCGACAGATAGCGTCCTTGAGCTTTTGTAGGTAGCCCGCAAAGGTGTTCATAGGTCGAGTCCTTCCGTAAGGCGGAAGAACGGATCAACCTTGGTTTTTGGCATGCCACAGAATACTGAGATGAATTTTTTAAACAGGCGTTTGATGCCAGTGACAACATCGCTCCAGCGGAACATAGGCTCCGAGACCACGTAGCTACGGCAGTTAAGACAGTGGTCCGACATGGTGACGGAATACATCACTGGTCCACCGCCGCACCGGCGGCAGCGGGAAAAAGAGTCCGGGATTACACTTTGGAGATACTCGTGATGAAGGTAGGGATTTAATGGCATGGTTACTCCTTTTGAGAGCGGAATCTTGTTTAGTGCTCTCGAAATGGAGTAAGGCAGGAATCGTGCCAGATTTTGATTTCGATTCTTTGATAGTTATTTTATTGTTTAGTTATGATGAGTTGGATGTATCTTGGTCAGGATGTAGGCAAGGTAATTCAAGATCCATGGTCCTCAAAGCCTGGCAGTTTTTATGGCCATTTTTAAAGCTGCATTTTGGCGCCAGAAGAAATTAACGGCTAGTTACACTCAATCGCGTGTAATGATTATCCAACGATTCTGATTATGTATGGTTAGCGGCGAAGGCTGAGACAGGTAAGACCAAGCATAAATCAAGGTGGCTACAAAATGTTGCCAATGCTCAGCTACATCAATCATGCAGCAAGTAAAACGAAGCGACCCAGTACTCGAGTAAGTATTTTTAAATGACGCGTCCAACCACCGGCCTTCGGACGATAAACCGGGTCGAAATACAAATTATGCTCTATCCATATTTGTACCCTTTCGAGCATAAACTACAAAAACCAATAAGCACTCATAATTATTGATATAAAATGCCTAATGGCATACTCCGTTATTCTTAGACGATGCTCTTTTGACATCCTCCCCGGCGTGAACACCGAGGATTCCCTATGCCTCAGAAACCTTGCGGTTTCCAGGGTGGGTCAGCGCCTCACGTCCGAGGCGGAGAATGTTGCGC
>VGTI01000049.1 GCA_016874735.1 Deltaproteobacteria bacterium | reverse complement strand
CGGCCGTCGGGATTGACTGGGGTACTGCTACCTTTGTCACCATTGTTGCTGAGGATCGTGCCGAATATCTCATCGAAAATCCGCGTCACTTTAAAAAGCACGACTCCCAGCTAAAAAAAGCGCAGCGGTAGAAGTTCATTAGCTAGGATGACGATCTCTGATGATTTAAGTGCTTTATTGACGCGGAGGATGTGACGCAGGAGGTCAGGCATGTCCTCTTTCCAGCCACAGATGATGAAGTGGTTTTTGGTCTTGGACTGATCCACGCTGCCCCTCCCTTCAAGTAAAACCTGACGCAGAAAATATGCCGAAATTTTTGCCGAGATGATGCCTATGGCGAGGACGCCGGCGAACATCAAAAAACCAGCCGCGATGCGTCCAGCAGGAGTGATGGGTGTGAGATCGCCGTAGCCAACCGTCATGAATGTAACGATGCCCCACCACAGGGCCTGAGGATACGTCTGTATCTGTGCACTCGGATTAAGCGATTCGAATAGTAGCACCACCCAAGAAATCCCAAGCCAACTCATGATCAAAGCCGTAACTACGGTAAACATGCGGTTACGGGTTAAAAAACCGCGCCATGTACCCAAGTGCTCCAGCAATTTGGCGATATGCTGATGGTGGTTTTGCTTTGCTGTAGTCATGGAGAAAATATCGGCAGAAATCAGGTCGGTATTAGTCCGCCGCGGCACGAAAATGATCTGACGCTAACATCCGCGCGGAAACACCCTGATTTTAATAAACAAATTTTTATTAAAGTATTTTGTACCAAATTCCGAAAGCCTCACTGTCAGACGGCAGCGATCGTCGGGCAACTTTGGAGGACTCTCATGCCTAAGATCAATTTAACCACCTTAAGCAAGGTAAGAGCCTTAAGTGCCTCAAGAGCCTTAAGTACCTGGGCTTGGCTGTCGCCATTGGTGACGATGTCCATCGTTGCTTGTAGCAATGCCACGTTTGAGGGCGATACGGCAGACCCGCAGTTGAAACGCAAGGCAGCGAGCCCTGAGATAGCGACGTCAACTTCCACACCAGGCGCAACGACAGCACCGTCATCTGGGTTAAGTGACGGAGGCGATCCTACAGCGAGCAGCGGGGACCAAGGGCGACGGACCTCAAGTCTAGACGCCATGAGCGGCCAGTCCTCCACCAACGATAATCCCAGAGATAAGATCGATCGCTGGATTCCCCCTCTGCTACCACCCAAGGAGCCTCCGGCGACCGTCCCTGACGGCCCTCACATGGAGTCTCTACCGCCGGACGTGGCGCCTCCTGCCCAGTCTGAACCGCCGCCGTCGATGGATATGCCACCGCCAGTCCCGGTCGAACCGCCGGCTCCGGTACCTATGCCAGTTCCGGCACCCATGCCGACCCCTGTTCTCGAGCCTGTCCCGGCACCCATGCCGGCCCCTGCTCCAGTTCCAGCGCCTATGCCGGCCCCTGCTCCAATGCCCGTTCCGGCTCCGGCTCCGGCGCCAGCTCCGGTGCCACCGATCATGCCCCCCGAGGTGGTACTGCGGCCCTGTAGCGAGCACTACCGGGTGCCAGCGACGGCCAATCCTTATTTTGCTGGTGTCGCCGACGGTGCAAGTTTGCTCTACCGCATCACCCAGTACGATCCACCAACGCCGATAGACTTTAGCCCGATGAATGCTCCCGTCTTGGTGGCAACGATCGGCGACTGCATCACTCCAGGGAAGGCGATCTACTTCTCTGTGGCGGGTAACATTACCTTTTCGCGCGTGGATCCACCGACCGATGCCAACGGGAGTATAAACCAAATTGTGCGACATCAAAGGGGCGCGCAATTCGGTAAGTCCGACATCGCTGCACCGATCAACAGCCTTATCGGTGTCTTCATAGGTGAGGGGGATCCGGCCAGCCAGCCAGCGCCGGCGGGTCTAGACTTTTCGACGCAGGCGGCCAGAGATTACCGAACACTTAGTCCTGCACTCGGTCAGGTATTCTTTATCGGTACTGGCAAAACCAGTGCCGGTGATTTGCGCAAGGTGATCGTCCCGTCGGGTGCTGCGCGGCTTTACTTTGCCGTAATGGATATTTACCAGTGGAACAATAATTCAGGCGAACTCAGTGGGGCCGTCATGGTCGAATAGTCTTGAAACGGGCGTCTAGGCGGTGCTACTACGGCTCCAGACTCACGCAAATAGTCTGTGAGTCAGCACACTTGAGGACGCCCCCATGGAAGCGACCACCAACGCCCCAATCTTTAATCTCGTGCCCGAGCTCCCCCTTGAGCGCGGCAGCTCCAAGGTTGGGAGCAAGCTCACGATACCGGCCTTTTTCCAACTAGCGGGTGAGTTAGCGGGCCAGCATTACGTCAAGGTGGTGGTCGACCTGGCCACGGACACCGTGCATTTTATCGACACCGACGAGTATAGCTTTCATGCCGACTATATTGCCGAGCGCCTTCTGCGCGTGAGGCGCGATGAAATCCGCACCCGTATCGACGAGTTTAATAAATTAGTTTATCTGAGCACTGAGCGTCCTTATTTCCTCGGCACTCTGGCATTGCATCGTAAGGATGCGGAACAATTCTTCACCATCGAGACGGTCGAAGTGGACACGATGGACGGAGCGATGCTCACGCGATTTTATGACGTCTTGCGGCAGAATATTGATCCCTCAATACCGCTATTTCTCAAGCCGGGTAATCATCAGCAAGAGGTGGCTGTTCGTGCGATTGATCCGGTGCGCCTGCCGCGGCTATTTAGTCACGAGCTTTACGAAATTCATGACTATGTACCGCTAAATCTCGGTGAGGCTACCGGCAGACTGAGGATCTTCACAGCTGACAGTTACCGTCAGGATTTCGACACGCTCAAGTGGTACGACATCATCTGTATGGATAAGGTCCCCGACAACATCCCGCGCCTTTCCGGTATCATCAACGCGCAGCATACGACGCCGCTATCCCACACCAACGTCCTTGCCGGCGGGTGGGGGATTCCCAATGCCGTGCAGCTCGGAGCGCGGCAACAATTTATGGAACGCGGTCTCAGTGGGCAGTGGGTCCGCTACCGCGTCGAGGCCAAGGCAACGACGATTAGCCTCGAGCCTATCGCCCAGCCAGAGCATCTGCCGCAGCAACCGACCTGGAGTGTCCATGCGATCAAGCTCGAGGCACCCGAGACGGTCAACACGCGCGTGGCACCCCTGACTGAGCTCAGAATGAGCGAGCGGTTTCGCTACGGCACTAAAGCCGCCAACCTTGGGGAACTCCGTCACATCCTCGATCACGGCTCGTCGCGTCTGGATGGTTTTTACCGCGTGCCGCGGCCACCACGCAAAGATCTTTTGCCCTACCTGGCAGCCGCCATTGGTGCCAACAACGGTGAGGATTTGACGGAGAAATCGTGGCAGTTCCTGCAAAGTAGTGTTGAGGTGCCGCGTGGCATTGCGCTGCCGTTTTCGTTGCAGCAAGATTTTCTGCAGTCGTCGTGGCAAATCCAGCAGGCAATTGGCAAACTGAAGATGGCGCTTGAACTCGATGCTAAGGCGGTCCCTGCCCTTTGTGTGGAGATTCAGCGGCTCATCCGTGGCACGCGGTTTAGCGATGAACTCCGGGACAAGATCGATGCGCAGATCACGCGTCACATGGCGGGCGTACGCAATTTTGTTATCCGTAGCTCATCTAATGCTGAGGATTTGAAGGACTTCTCTGCCGCGGGTATCTACGAGAGTCTGAATCACATCACGACGGCCGACAAGATTTTCGAGAGCATCAAAGAAGTGTGGGCGTCGCTAGTCTCGCCGCGTAGCGTGCGGTTAAGACAAGAGGTCGGCATCTCGCTCGATGATTGCTACATGGGTGTGATCATTCAGGAGGAAGTGGAATCCGACATGGGCGGCGTGCTCGTGACGGCTAACCCATCCAATCCAACGGCTGACTTCCGTAACGTCTACATCAATGTCTCAGACCGCTCGGCAGTGGAGATCGTCTCTGGGGCGACGCAGCCTTATCAGTATCTTTACAACACCGTGGAGGGTGGTGGGCGAACACTGGCCGTGGGTGCAACTGGTCGTGATCTCGATGATAAGAAGCACGACGTGCTGCAAAGGCTGGCCTTCGCCGGGCGTCTCCTGCAGTCGCATTTTGCCCAGGATTACTCATTCGCGACGCCGGCCGATATCGAATGGGCGGCCAAGGGTGACCAAATCTACATCCTGCAGCTGCGGCCCTATCACCTATGATGAGGCCAAGCGTCGTCAGTACGCTGTACATCGTGTTTCAGTTTTTCTTCAACCTCCTCCTTTGGGTGCCGGTATTTTATGCGGTGCAGCGCCAGGTGGGGCTGGTTGATCGGCAGATCTTTGATATCCAGAGTATCTACTATCTCGCCTTCTGCCTGATGGAAGTGCCGACAGGTTTCATTGCGGACCGCTTTGGTTTTCGCACCAGCATGCTGCTGGGTGCCGGAGTGCTCGTCGGGGCTAATCTGCTGCCGATCGTGACGCCTACCTACGATGGTTTTCTCTGGCATTTTCTCGCTGTGGCACTGGCACGCTCGCTCATCTCAGGTGCATCGAGCGCCTATATGTATGAGTACATGCAGTCGGTTAGCCGCGGCGATGAGTACAAGAAGGTAGAGGCGGATGCACGGTTTTACGGTCTTATGGGCCGCATAGCCGCTTGGGCCGTCGTCGGGTGGCTGATGGCTTGGCGCCTGTGGGCCCCATACTGGATCAGCGCGATCAATGCTGGGGTTGCACTTTTGGTGGGCCTGCTGTTACCGCGCATCAAGGCGGCTGTCACCGAGACGCCTGGTCATTGGCGGGAGACGGTGACCCACATTTTAAATTCGCGCTTATTAATGGTGATGCTGCAGGGTGTGGCTATCTTTGTGATGGTCCGGATCCTGCAAGTTAATCTCTACCAACCAATCTTGAGCGCCAAACAATTTGATATCACCAGCTTCGGCTGGAGTATGTCGCTCATGACAGGATTTGAAGCTTTGGGATCGAAGCTCGCGCCACGTTTGCGCCGGAAGATCGATGATCTCCGTGTCGTGACGTGGGCGACTGTGGTGATCAGTGCCAGTTTAGTCGTCGTCTCCTGTGTGGGACAGACGGGGACTCTAGTAGGATTTTGTTTGTTTTCGTTAGCCGCAGGTGTGGCATTCCCCGTGCAAAAGCAGCTGCTCAACGACGCGATCACGCAGTCTAGTGCGCGTGCCACGGCCCTATCTCTAGAGTCGATTATTGATCGTGCCGTGTGTGCGGTTGCCGTGCTGCCGCTCGGTGGACTTGTTGCTGGCGGCAAGCTCAATGAGATTCTTCTCACCACGGCCGCGGCAGCCACTATTTTTGTGGCATCGCTGCAGATCGGGATTCAGCGCCTGGCGGCTAAGGATCCTTCTCCAAATAAACGCTAGTGGACGGGAATGCAAATTCTACGCCGCATGCAGCAACGATCGCCATCAGCTTCAGGTTGAGATCCTCGACGACGGCCCAGTAGTCATTCATCTCTTCCGTTTTTAGGAACGCGTAAATATCGACGTCAAGACTGGACGGGCCGAAGTTAGTGAAACGGACGCGAGCGGGATCGTTCAGCACCATGGGGTGAGCGAGCAACATCTCTCTGATGTGTGTCAGTACCTGCTCCATCTGTGCGGCGGTCGTGTCGTAGCGTAAACCGAGGCGCGGCGCCCAACGCATCTTGCTGCGGCGCTCGAAGTTTTCGAGCTTCATCATAGAGAATTCAGAATTTGGAATAGTTACTAGAGTTTGGTCAAGCGTGCGGACACGGGTTGATCTGAGTCCGATGTCTTCAACAGTGCCAGATATTTCACCAAAACGACCGTAGTCTCCCACCCGGACCGGTTGATCAAGGATGACCGAGATTCCGCCAAAGAGGTTTTCGACCGTCTTTTGCGCGGCCAGAGCGATGGCTAAACCGCCGACGCCTAGTCCGGCCAAAATTGCTGTGACGTTGAATCCTAGGGCGCGCATGACGGCCAGGAGGCACACCATGACGATGAGCGCTTTAGCGCCCTTCTCGATAGGTTGGAGCATACCGATGGCTGCGCGACGTCCCTGTCGGTCAAATATCACTTGGTAATAGGTAATGACCATGTGCAGGACGTTCATCGCCAACATAGTGAAGGCGAGGACTAAGATGAAATTCTCGCCCGTATTCAAGTACTGCCTGTGCTCAAGGGACAACTCGAGACCAGAGCGCAGGAGGCGGAAAATCAAGATACCCGCTATCCAGCGTAGCGACGGTAGGGCAGCAGCCCGACCAGTCTGCGTGGTCCAGAACGAGTAGCGTTTACCGATAAACTCGCCAGCTAACATGATGAGATAGGCTACGAGGCGGGAGAAACCGAAGGCAATCAGTAGACTGAGGCCAAGTCCCAGCCACTGCCAGGCATGGAGCCCTATAAACTCGGGCTCCGCTAACCAAGGCGGAAGTTTGTCGACGATGCTACTCGCCGCTGCCCTGTCGAGGAGTTCCGGTAGGCTCTCAACAAATTCAGAGGAAAACTGCCATATTTTACGACCATTATCGCGACCGTTGTCCCCAAGGGTGAGTTGTTCCACCTCTATGGCAGCAGCGTTCTTGCCGAGCTGGATTTGTCCCACTACGTCGACGTTCGGCGGGAGTCCGTCGTATGGTCGTCCGTCTGGCTCGTCTGAAATCCGCGCCAGATCGATCTGCCCGCGGGTATTAAGGAGCTGCATCAGATTAGCAGCAGTCTTGCGCCGCCTCTCGCTACCCATCCCGCGCGGGAAGTGGATGTAGCTTAGGCTAGCATCGACGTCACTCCGCCGCAGGATTGGCAGGAACTGTCGCATCATGTGCCGCGGTGAATCAATGTGATCACTTTGGCCGTTGATGATTTGGGCCGTGCCCGCATCGTTGCCGTTCGCGGCAGGAGCGGGTTGGGAGCAAATAAAAAAGGCGCTGAATACCAGCGCCGTCAAATTAGTAAGCAGGTTCTTCATCACCATAGAGTATACCATCAATCATCAGGTAGCCATGGTGGTGTGAGTGTTTCGTCGACTTATGCACCCAGTGCAGAATCGCACCGTCCGGGGACGCGCGGTAGTGGCCGGTCGGCTTATTCGAGGTGATGTAGTCACCGCAAGCTTGCACGGAAGAGCCGACATCGATTTCACGCTCTACTTCACCAAAAGCAGTGTTGTAGATCACTTCGATCACTTCGGTGACGTTGCTGCCGATCTGCACCGATAGGTGCTCGTGGCCACCTTTTCGGCCGTAAAGCTTCACAACCGTACCGTTGATGTGAGCTCTGGCTCGGTACTGGTTCCGTGTGGTCTTAACCCAGTGAACGACGACTTCGTTGTTGTACTCGAGGACCTGATTTCTCTCGTCCATACAAGTTGGGGGCGCATCATCATGCCCCCCCATCGCAACTGACGGCAAAAGAGCCATCGCTAAAGTTGTACTTAGAACGCGCAACAAAGACTTGGCTCTCAACATCATCTGCTCCTCATAGTCAGGCATTTGGTGGTGCCTGGTAGAAACGCTGGACCATATCTCCAGCATATACGGGTGTGCTCTGACGCCGACCTTGTACTGAGCCGGGTTGAAACGTGCAACCTTTTTTTATTAAAGTTTCATGAAAGACGCTAAGAAAGTTCTGGACCAAGCGCTAAAACCCCTTATCATTAAAGGGAAAACCATGTCACTCAGCGTCTAAATTGTAATTTTCGTGGACTGTGGACCAAACACCCGAAAACCCACCCTCCTTAGCGCCAAATCTCTATTGGTTTGGCGGTATTGTGTTCATAGTTGCGGTATTTTACGGGCGTACCTATCTCTTTGAGTTTGCCGGCATCGATGACGAAGCCAACCTCCAGGGTAACCCCCTCATCACCGGCTCCGTGGGTCTGGCGGAAGCCTGGGTCCGTCCTTTCCTCCACCTTTACATCCCCGTCAGCTATTCGTTTTGGCGGGCTCTCGCACTGGTCCTAGGAGGGATCAAACCAGCTGGATTTCATCTAGCCAACGCCACCTTGCATGGGCTCAATGCTGGTGTGGTCTTTCTGCTACTTAGGAGATGGCAGCCGGCATTGACACGCGCTGCGGCTTCGGTCGGTGCTCTCGCTTTTGCCGTACATCCACTGCAGGTCGAATCCGTGGCGTGGGTGAGTTCGGCGCGCGATCTTCTGGCGACCTTTTGGTCGCTCATTGCGCTACTGCTTTATGTCTATCCCGATCATAAACAAAGACGGTTTACTTTGGCGTTTGCTACCGTCGCCTTTTGTTTAGCGTTACTGTCAAAACCGACGGCCGTTGTTACTCCCCTGATTGCCGCAGTACTTATTGTGCGTCGTCTATGGCAGCGGCCTTATCGCGACACGCTGCTCCTTTGGTCCCTTATGGCCGTAGCAGCTGCTGCGTTGAGTGCCCACTTGCAGCCAGCGGTAGAGAATCCCTTTGTCGTCCCGTGGCACCAGCGCCCAGCATTGGTTCTGGCGGCCCTCGGATTTTACGCACAGAAATTGGCCTGGCCCATTGGACTCAGTGCAGACTACGGACTAACACCCGTCAAGATTATGCGTTCGGTACCATTGCTTGCGACCGGCACGATCTTTGCCATCGCTGCATTGCGTAGTGTCGGACTACGCCTTTTTGTCATTGGTCTGCTCCCAACATTGGGGTTTGTGCCGTTTTTTTACCAGGCTATCTCCGCCGTAGCCGATCGTTATACTTACATCGCTATGCTAGGCCCTGGGCTGCTCATGGCTATGTGGTGGCGTCGGGGTCCACAGCTGCACTGGGTCCTCACTGCCACGGTAATCGTATGGGCCTGTTTGTCAGCGCTGCAGATGGATCACTGGGCTAGTCGCATTGCCGTAGCGCGGCGCATGGTGGCCACCAATGCAGAGAGCTGGTTTGGTTATTTCAATTGGGGATCGGCGCTTCTCGAACAGGGCGACGGCGAGGCCGCACGGCATTATCTCGAGGCCTCGATCCGCATCCGGCCGTGGTTTCCCGACTCCCACTATAACCTCGCTCTTGCCGATGTTGCGAGTAATGACCTGAGCGGCGCCGAGGAGCATTTGCGCGCCAATCTACATTTTGGTGGTGCCAATGCATCCGCTCTCATTTGGCTCGGACACGTGCTGGCGCTGCAGGGAAAATACGACGATGCGGATCCCTTCTTTCGTCGCGGTCTTAGTTTGGATCCCACACACGCCGGCGGCCGTCTCCATTTTGCCCGGATGCTGCGTGCGCAGGGCCGCAGCGACGAGGCCTTGGAGCAACTCGATTTAGTCGGTCCGAGCGGGCTGACAGATCTGCATTATCACACGCTACGTGGCGAACTCCTGCTCGCCAAGGGCGAGGCAGCCAAGGCGATCGAGGCTTACGAACAAGCTCTGGTCCTCGGTGCCCACGATGCTGCCACCTACGCTAATCTCGGCGTAGCCTACCTGCGCACGCGAGATTATCTGCGGGCCGAAGAGGTGCTGCAAAAGGCCATTGCGCGTGATCCTTATAAACCCGAGGCTCTACATAGTATGGGTTTAGTGTACGAAGCAACCGGGCGCAAGGATGAGGCCATTGCCGTCTGGACCACAGCCAGTGGGCAGGGGTTTCAACCGGCGATTACGGCACTTAGGCGGATAAGGCTCACGAAGCCTAAGGGGCAGGAATTTAGGCGGTGATGTCATTGTACGACGCAGCAGATAGCATAGGCCGTCGCTGCTTGCGACCAATCCCAGCCACCTGCGGTGCAGTAGCGATTGCACGCCCAGCCGTTGCCTGATGGGTAACTTCCGCTCGTAAGATGAAGGCTGTTGCCACAACGACAAGATCCGCCAGTCACCTGCTCATTGCCGGCACAGGTGGCAACATTCGGGTGTGCCGCAGTCCTCGTCGTGCAGGGTTGATGGAGCACAGCGCCACGAGATCCACCTGTACCTGCGTTGATAGTACCGTTCACATCTAACTTGACCGATGGATCCATGCCAATGCCCACGGCACCATCAAATTTGCCGTTACCCCAGGAATACAGGTAGCCACTCTGAACCACCGAGTCACCTTGAATAGCGCCGGATGTATGGATGTTCTTACCACCGTATGCTCTGATCCAAGACGTGTCGTACATGTACCAACCCCCGCCATAAGTCTGGCTGTACCATCCTGTTTCGCCATAAGTGCGTACCCATCCACCGCCAGCGTCACGAATGGTACCTACGCCGCTTGCTATTTGCGCGCCGGTATAATCGACCGATCCGCTGGCTCGCGCGATCACACCGTTCATGGTCAAATCACCGGATGCCAAGTTTAGGGTAAAAGGACGGAGTCCGTTCCATATCCCGTACGGATCACCTGAGGCAGTGATCAAGATGTAGTAATTCGAACCATCGTTGCGATTGATGATTCCGTAATTACCGTTCACAAATCGCGATTGCCCGTAACCTGATCCCATGGTTCCGATTTGCTCTCCGGATGACTTTATCGTGCCGTTAACTTCAAGTGTTGCACCTGGAGCTGAAACTCCCACCCCAACGTTGCCCGAGGCACGGTAGACATCGCTCCCAGACGTGGTCCATTGGTTTGCGGAGGCAGCCGTGGTTTGAGTCGTTCCATCCGCAAACTTAATACCCCCTGTGGTCTCTATCGTACCAGCAACGGCCAGCTTCTGTGACGGCGCCACCAGGCCGATCCCGACATTGCCGTTAGCCAAGATCGTAACGTCCTCGGTGGCGTCGCTAAAAAAGCGCAGCCGGTTATCGAAATTGTCCATGGTCCAAGTCACCGTGCGGGCACCACCTGGTGCGAGCACGAGTTGCCCCCCCTCCGCGGCGCTATCTTCGCTCCGAATGGTGATGGATCCGGTCTGGGCTATAAATGCTCCACTCACATCAAGAGGGCCAGCGGGATTTGCGGATCCGATGCCGATTCTGCCTGTCGTTGTGACATTGCCAGAAGTGGCAAATGACGTGGTTCCAGATATCGTTCCCGAAGTAATGGCAGATCCTGAGACCTTTCCCGCAGTGGTTATCACTCCAAGTTTGGCGTCCGATATTCCTGCTGCGGCTGCAATATCGCTATCTGTGATCGTACCGTCAAGGATGGTGCCACCACTACCACCGGATACGGCTGTGGCTGTGGCTAATGCAGCTAAGCCTAAAGTTGCACGCTGCGCCGTAGCATCAGCATCGTCGAGCAGGGCCTTACCAGCAGCAGTTAGCGTGTAGGTGGTCCAAGTGTCTGCCGCTGTGCGTTCGACGCCACCTGTGGTCGTTAAACCTTCGACGGCACCTAGGTCATTGCTCAGTGCCAAAGTCATACTGCCAGCAGATGTGATCGGACCACCAGTAACGGTGATACCGGCAGCAGGTGCTGTGATGCCGACACTCGTCACACTACCGCCAGCAGCAGATACCCAGCCAAGGTTACCGGAGCCGTCGGTTTTGAGTACCTGGCCTGCCGTGCCATCTGCAGTTGGTAGCACCCACACTTTATTCGCTGCGAGCGCGTCTGGAGCTTTGAAGCCGACGTAATTGGTGCCGTTAGCAGCAAGCTCATCGAAGCGCACTTCGCCGGTGTTACCAGCGGCCGCACCAAACGGTTTAGCTTCGTAGCCGGCCTGAGCATTGGACGTGATGCTGGTGAAGGCCCCAGTGTTGGGTGTGGTTGAGCCGATAGTGCCGGGAGTTGCCCATGTGGTTGCAGGGAGTGCTGTGCTTTGCCACGTTGTGCCGTTGGAGGTGAGGACGTTACCGCTCGTGCCCGGAGCGACGACTTGTACAGGGTTGGTGCCGTTGCCGAGGATGACGTTGTTGGCAGCGAGAGACGTAGCACCGGTACCACCGTTAGCGACCCTCAACGTACCTGATGTGATGAGACTCGCGCTATGTGCAGGCAAATCTGCTGGGGTTAGATTTGTCCCGCTAAGGACGCGGCCCTTGACGTCGTAGGTAATTTTAGTCGCAGTACCTGCCAGTGCCACGCTAGCTAAAGTCGTGGTCACTGAGCCACTGGCAAATCCGGTCGATGTTACGTCACCGTATAGTAAGGTGACGTAGTTACCAGCTGTTTGTTTAGCGTTAAATGTATTCCAATCCGTATTGCTCAAGAAGCCACTCGTAGTGGTGTTGGCCTGCGACATCGAGATAACGGGTGTTGAGGTGCCGGTAGCTACTGAGATGGGAGCGGTGCCAGTGACGTTAGTGACACTGCCGCCAGCAGCCGCTACCCAGCCTAAGTTACCAGCACCGTCGGTTTTCAGCACTTGTCCTGCAGTGCCGTCAGTTGCTGGTAGCGTCCAAATTCTATTAGCGCCAAGAAGATCTGGTGCTTTAAAGCCTACGTAATTAGTGCCGTTGGCAGCAAGCTCATCGAAGCGGACCTCGCTCGTATTTCCAGAGGCTGCTCCGAATGGTTTAGCTTCGAAAGCACCTTGGGCGCTGCTGGCGATGGCGCCTGAAGTCGTGATGTTGCCGGAGGTGATAGCGGTACCAGACACTTTACCAGCAGTGCTGATCGTCGCTAGTTTGGTGTCAGCAATTGCCGCTGCGGCAGCTATGTCGTCGTTGGTGATCGTACCATCCGTGATGGTGCCACCGCTGCCACCAGATACTGCTGAAGCTGTAGCCAGCGTGCCCAGGCCGTTACCCGTGATGGCAGTCACAGGGCCCGAGAGTTTAGAGGTAGCGATCGCCGCTGTCATAGAGATGTCAGCATTGACGACTGTACCGTCGGTGATGGTGCCACCGCTGCCACCAGATACCGCCGTAGCGGTTGCTAAGGCGCCAAGTCCCAGTGTCGTCCGTTGCGCCGTAGCATCAGCATCGTCGAGCAGGGCCTTACCAGCAGCAGTTAGCGTGTAGGTGGTCCAAGTGTCTGCCGCTGTGCGTTCGACGCCGCCGGTGGTGGCAAGAGCTTCGACCGCTGCTAAGTCATTACTAAGAGCTAGCGTCATGCTACCAGAGGATGTGATGGGTCCACCCGTGACAGTGATACCGGCAGCAGGTGCTGTGATGCCGACACTCGTAACACTGCCACCAGCGGCCGATACCCAGCCAAGGTTACCAGCGCCGTCAGTTTTCAGTACTTGACCTGCAGTGCCATCTGCAGTTGGTAGCACCCACACTTTATTGGCTGCGAGCGCGTCTGGGGCTTTGAAGCCGACGTAATTGGTGCCGTTAGCAGCCAGCTCATCGAAGCGCACTTCGCCGGTGTTACCGGCGGTCACACCAAAAGGTTTAGCTTCATAGCCGGCCTGAGCATTTGACGTGATACTTGTGAAGGCACCAGTGTTGGGTGTGGTTGACCCGATAGTGCCGGGAGTTGCCCATGTGGTTGCAGGCATAGCCGTGCTTTGCCACGTTGTGCCGTTTGAGGTGAGGACGTTACCGCTGGTCCCTGGGGCTACGACCTGGACGGGATTGGTCCCGTTGCCGAGGATGACGTTATTAAGTGTCAGTGCTGTAGCACCAGTACCGCCGTTAGCGACGCTCAAGGTACCGGATGTGATAAGACTCGCGCTATGTGCAGGCAAATCTGCTGGGGTTAAGCTTGTACCTGCAGTGACGCGGCCATAAGCATCGGTAGTGACTTTGGTGTAGTTACCTGCAGTACCAATGGTGCCTAGGCTCACTGTGGCAGTACCGCTGGCAGTGGCTACTGCAATGCCTGTCCCTTGCGCGACGTTGGTCACTTTGTTAGAGAATGCATTGTAATCCGTGTTTGATAATAACCCCGCGGTGACACTGGCAGCGGATGCCATCGGAATATTAAGCGTATGAGCGTTAGCAGTAGAAGACCAGGCTGGGGCTGTACCTGAATTGCCTGGCGCGGCAAATGTCTGCGTATTACCAGTTTGACCGTTCAGGGAACTTAGGCCAGATCCGGAGACCCCAAGTGCGACGGCCGCTGAGCCATCCCAGTATTTGATTTGATTGGTGGTCGCGTTAAACCAGGTTTTGCCTTTATCTGCTGCGACGAGGCCAGCAGGGTCTGAGGTGTTGGTGCTGAGTGCTAAAGTCTTTGAGGCCGCCATCTGAATATTACCGGTGTTGTTGATGTCGAAGGCGCCGTGATTGAGGGCGCCACTCATAGAATCACCAGCGCGGTTGATGGGAGTGTAACCGAGTGAGGTAGTGATTTGGTTTGATGTCAGTGTCGGTATATCTGAGGCGCTTAGTGATGTGCCGGAGGTGACCCGACCTTTCACATCGTAAGTCACTTTGGTCGAAGTACCCGCGATAGCTACGCTAGCTAAAGTCGTGGATACTGAGCCACTGGCAAACCCGGTCGATGTTACGTCACCGTATAGTAAGGTGACGTAGTTACCAGCAGCTTGTTTAGAGTTAAACGTATTCCAATCAGTATTGCTCAAGAAGCCACTCGTAGTGGTGTTGGCCTGCGACATCGAGATGACGGGTGTCGAGGTGCCGGTAGCTACCGAGATGGGAGCGGTGCCGGTGACGTTAGTGACACTCCCTGTAGCAGCTGATACCCAGCTGAGTGCTCCTGCACCGTCAGTTTTCAGCACCTGTCCAGCGGTACCGTCAGTTGCTGGTAGCGTCCAGATTCTGTTGGCGCCCAGGATATCAGGAGCTTTAAAGCCGACGTAATTGGTGCCGTTAGCAGCGAGTTCATCGAAGCGGACCTCGCTCGTATTTCCAGCAGCAGTGCCGAATGGTTTAGCCTCGAAAGCACCTTGAGCACTGCTGGCTAAAGCACCTGTGGAGTTAATTGCAGTTGAACCCGCAATTGTGCCAGAGGTAATAGCACTGCCCGAGACCTTACCTGCTGTGGAGATTGTAGCTAGCTTCGTATCTACGATTGCGGCAGCTGTAGCGATGTCGTCGTTGGTGATCGTGCCATCCGTGATGGTGCCACCGCTGCCACCAGATACTGCCCCAGCGGTTGCTAATGCTCCTAAGCCGAGAGTGGATCGCTGTGCCGTGGCATCTACATCAGCAATTAGCGCTTTGCCAGCGGCGGTAAGAGCATAGGTAGCCCAAGTATCAGCACCGGTGCGCTCGACACCACCGGTGGTGGCTAGACCTTCGACGGCAGCTAGGTCGTTACTGAGAGCGAGAGTCATACTTCCAGCTGATGTGATCGGGCCACCTGTGACGGTGATACCGGCAGCAGGTGCTGTGATGCCGACACTCGTAACACTTCCACCAGCGGCCGATACCCAGCCAAGGTTACCAGACCCGTCAGTTTTCAGTACTTGACCTGCAGTGCCATCTGCAGTTGGTAGCACCCATACTTTATTTGCCGCGATTGCGTCTGGAGCTTTGAAGCCGACGTAGTTGGTGCCGTTAGCAGCTAGCTCATCGAAGCGCACTTCCCCGGTGTTACCAGCGGTCACACCAAATGGTTTAGCTTCGTAGCCGGCCTGTGCATTCGACATGATGCTGGTGAAGGCACCAGTGTTAGGTGCTGTTGAGCCGATGGTGCCGGGAGTTGCCCAAGGGAATACAGAGCTCTCCCAAGAATTACCTGTGGAGATTAGAACGTTGCCAGCTGTTCCGGGGGCGAGAAGCTGTATTGGGTTCGTACCGTTACCGGCGACCAAATAGTTCTCGGTGAGTGTGGTCAATCCTGTGCCTCCATGACTCACACTGAGCGTCCCAGTCACCTCCGCTTGTAAGTCAATCGGCGTACCGCTCTCTGCGCTCACGACGCGCCCTGTTGCGTCAACAGCGACTGTGGCGCGTGGATATGTCCCTGCTGTCACTCCGTTGGGACTCAAACTGATTGTGCCGGTCTGCATTGTAGACTGCGGCACCCATTGGCTACCGTCGTAGGTCAATACCTCGCCCGAGCGTGGAGCGCGCGGCGAGACAGGCTGGTTCATAATCGAAGATGCTGACCTGCGCTCCCACGTGAACGTGCCGTCGCTGCTAAATCCTAAGTAGGAGTCGGAGTCTGTCCGTGGAGGAATGACCACGCTCAACCTGCCGTTCGCACCGAACTTTAACGTCTTAGAGTCAACTGGAACTCGCAGCGCCAGCGGCACAAAACGAAGCTCTTGCCGCGGGTACGTCACGCCGCGGGCGGTCACTTCAACGAAGACTGGCTCCGATAGGTCCCCCAGGATTTCGTCCGCGTGAATACTAGTAAACGGCAATCTGAGCTGAAACAACCCTTGGTTTAGTTGAACAGCTTGATATTGAAACGGAGCTCCGAGCTCCGTGCCACCCGATTCCGCGCTCCAAAACCGGAGATCAATGTCGACCGGACCGGACAACGGTTCACCGCTGGGTAGAGTCAACCGCCCTGAATAGCTCATTGGAAATGTGGCAGTCTGGGGATAGGCGGCGTCAAAAAAAGGTACCAATGCTCCGGCGAATGCACAAAGCAGCGCACGCAGCATTGCTTTATAATTTAGGAATCTTGTATCCGCTTGCACGGTTGACTCCCACATTCGGTGTCATGACGCGTTTCGTAGGCTTCAGACGTCAGACGGATCGGCAAAATTTGGGTTTACTTTAATGATTTCTTTAACATAAAGCTAAGCTGCGAATATTTGATGAGAAATTGTCCAAGTAAAGCTGTGCTTTTTCGAGGTGCGGTGATTGCATGCACTGAGTAGCTGTTCACGCGGTGAATAGTATCAGATTAAGTCTATTTACGAATTTATTTCTAAAGAAATTCTGTAAAATTCCGATAAGCCTGCATCCAGGCTGCTTTGCCGGGGACTTAGTAGTGGAAGAGGTTACCCATGGTGCGCGTCGATTCTAGACGATCATTGGCCGCTTACTTTCTGGCGCTCGTGACTATGACATGCTCTGGCTGTAAAGATACGGCGTTTGGTGGTGAATCACCGATGGCGCAGGGTACGCGTGGGGCCAAAGAGAAAAAAACCAGGGGCACTAGCGAACCAGCGACAAAACCTGTTGTTTTTAGATCTCGCCCCGCTGACGAGCCAGCTGACGGTGGTATCAGCGCGACGCGCGCGGGTGAGAATCAAGGGACTCCGCTGCAGTCGATCCTTTCTACCATCGGCAATATCGTGACCGGCGGCCAGCAGACACCAGGTGCCGACGCTGGTGGCGCAGGCGGCGCTGGCCAAAGCGGTGGCAATCCACCGGGTGATCAGACCATAACGTTGATCCAACCTGGTCCGCCACCTTGCAGTGAATCGCACTTTGTCCCAGCTACGGCGAATCCCTACATGGCCGGTGTCGCAGCAGGTAGTACGATCACTTACGATTTAGCCGGTGGCGGTGGGCCCGATCCTGTAGATCGGGCGCCTAAACACAATCCAATCCAGGCTAAGATCATTGGTGATTGTTTTGCCCCTGGGAAATCTCTGATCTTTCGCGTTAACGGTACGATTACCTACGATCCCAAGGTGGCTGCGATCAATGCGAATGGGCGCGCTAATCAGATCATTACCCACCAAAAGGCGGGGCTCTACGGTAAGTCAGACATCAGTGCGCCCTTCTGCGCCTTACTGGCGGTATTCCTTGACGACAGCGATCCCAGCAATCAGGCGGCGCCAGGTCCTTTAAGCTTTGCGACCCCACAGTCCAGAGACTACGAGTCGCTTAGTCCGGGGCTAGGACAGGTGTTTTTTATCGGCACGGGACTTCGCAGCAACGGTGAGTTTCACCGCGTAGTGGTCCCCCCGAGGGCGACACGGCTTTACTTTGCCGTGATGGACACCTACCAGTGGAACAACAACCTGGGCGGGGTGCGGGTACAGATGTTTGGGATCAATCCCTGATCGTTGCGGATATCGGTTTGGGGATAGTCGTATTGTCCCAGAGCGACATGATGTGTTCAGAAAATATATAAAATATTTATATTTAGTTACGGCTATTTGCGCTTCTTGCTAAAGAAATCTTCAGTAAGAGCCGATAAAGGCTATAAGCAGTGCGTCAGAGTCATGGCGATTTACCAGCAACGCGTCCTTAGAGGAGGGCTCAGACCAGAGCCATCGCGTAACCTGGAGATGGAGAAACCAATGGACTCACGCAAGTCATCGAGACCAAGTCGTACGTTAACTGCATGTCTCACCTCTGGGGCATTCTTTCTCCAGTCCTGCGGCGTTGGGACGAATCACCTCACTGCCGATGAAAAAGTCGTCGCCACAGATGCTCAGGCTGGCTCAGTCTCAGTCAGTGACAGTAGCGATTCTGGTCTGAACCTGGCCCACCTACACGGTGCATTCCTACTCTTCTCGTTCTTGAGGTCCTATGCTAGTGCAGTGAAAATTCAGCGCCGCGCCGACATTAGCTACCCAGTTTGCATCGCTTCGCACGTGCCGATGGTTCCAGATGTGCGGGGAGAGCGCCTTGAATCGGTGAAAGTCGTCATGAACGAGTGGAATACCCACCTGAAGCGCGATCCAACCTGGCCAGTCGCCTCGATTACTCCCTATCTGGTCGGCTCTACGTCGAGCTGTCCTTGGTTTGTTGGTGGTCTTCCGGTTGTGAAGATCTTGGCAACCACTGCGGTGGTTCCAATTGGTGACAGACGAACTGACACTGGCGGTACTGTGGCGGTGACGTTTCCATTTATGTATCAGGTTAATTTCCGACCCGACTACTTCAACGATCCAGCTTATTTTCGCTCGATATTCCGTCACGAGCATGGTCATTTGCTCGGGCTTGGTGACACCTATAGCGAGGACGGATACCAATCGCCGACAGGCCAGCCTAAGTCACTCATGCAGGGTCATAGTACATTTACTGAAGACGATATAGATTCTTTACTGCACGTGTGGGCACGGGTCAGTGGTAGGTCACAAAATCTCTGCCCAAGTGGTTACATCGAAAGTGGATCGGCAGGTTTTACTACCTTTTGCGTTAAGCCCCGTCCTACCTTCACCGGCCGCATTGTCACCGCGGCAAACAAGTGCCTGGCCGTTGAGGGGGGGGCGAGCGCTCAAGGTGTACGGATCATGCAAACCGACTGTGATGGCAACGCCAATCAGAGATTCACGTTGCTGCGTGGCGATAACGGCTCTTACCAGATTCGCCCTGAGTACAACCAACAGTGCCTCGACATTGCTGGGGCATCACGGTGGGGCGGCGCTCGAGTGATTCAGTGGGGATGTCACGGGAAAACCAATCAGAGTTTTACCATACGTAAAGGGCAGATGAATCATCTCAATATCATCAACGTCAACAGTAATAAATGTCTCGATATTCCCTATGGTTCAACAAACAACGGTGTCAGTGTGATTCAATGGCAGTGCAATAATGGGTCGAACCAGCTGTTCCGCTTTGAGGGTTACACACCAGAATGATCTTTACCTAAATCCTATGCGTGCCTCATCGCATCAGCAATCACTTGGTTAGCCGCGCGCCGCGCCGTCAAGGACGAAGTGATCACCGTTAAGCCGGTGAGCATGAGGATGGAAACCGCCCACAGCAAGGGGGTTTCCATGACGCGCACGGGAAATGCGGTCTGTGATAGTCCAGCGGTATAACCTAGGTTTGCCAGCGCAATGCCTCTGCTAAGTGCGGCTGTGATGCCGAGACCGATGATACAAGCGATGAGACTGATGAAGCCGCCCTCAGCGCAGAACATATAAACAATGTGCTTACGAAGGAATCCCATGCTCCTTAGGGAGCCCACTTCCCGCGTTCTTTCGGTGACAATTTTAATCATGGTAGACGTAATGGCCATCACGCACATAGTCGCCATGATCGAGCCAAAAATTGCATTGAGCAGTGTGAGCAGGTCTAACTCGGTGGCAAGCTCTGCCCCCTGACCGTAATTGCGCCAAGAGGGCGCCTGCAGCTTGAATCCCGCCGCACTAGCAGCCGCACTGAAACGCTCTCTAAAAGCGCTCTGACTGGCACCAGGTCTGAGTTTAACGGTGAAGAACGAGACTTTGTCCGTGTCCATCAATTTTTGGGCAGCAGGCAGGGACATGAAAACGACCCGGTCATCGATGTCTCTCAGACCAGCATCGGTCAACCCAACAATCGGAAGATCGATTTGGTTGATACTGGAATGCTCCGTGGTTGCCGTGAGGGAAACTTGGTTTTCGGCGCACTTAAGCGGGAGTAGGTTGTTCACCAGCGTCTCCGGTGTATCCATTCTTGCTTTGGAGCGGTCTTTGTAACCACCCTCACAGCCTAGACTCGCACCTAAGCCGATACCAGTGACGAGGCCAGGACGATCCGGTGACAAAATGTCACCCACGATCACATCGCGTTTGTAGCGTTCCGTACGAATCTTTTCCCCTTCGACGATGTCGTAGCCCACACCGAAATAAATAGCGCTACGGTTTCCCGCACTGGCAAGTCCCGTCACAGTGAGAAATCTGGCGCGGTGCTCGACATCAGGATCACTGAGGAGGAATTTATCGATGAACTCCTGCTCGGGTCGCCCCATAGCCGATTTCCAGAGTTTGGACGGCTGATCTAGCGCGGCACCCTCACGAACGACTAATACGTCGGCAAACATGCCACGCAGAGAGAAGTTATCAACGGCCGCCTTAGTGGCATGGGCGATGAATCCCTGTAGCAACGCATTGGCAACGAAACCGCAGGTGATGGTGATCAGTGCGGCACGACTGTGCCGCCAATTCCGTATGACGTTGCGCCATGCCAGGCTGGTGATTTTGGAGTAGATGGAGGAGTTGGCCATGGGCGCCCTCATTTCGAGAAGTTCTTAAGCTCAAACTCGCTGTCGTTTAAGTGTATGACTGTCGGGTTTAGAATTTTGACCTGAGTGGTGTTCTTGGGCTTCTGCTTGTCCTGGAAACTCATGGCGCTGATAAATGGTACGGTTTTGTTGCCCATTTTGATTTTTGCGTCATACGTGTAAGTAGCCGTCTTGAAAACCTCGCCGCTGGCCGTTAAGAACTCGGCCTTAAGTCCCAGGTGTTTGTCCTTGCTGATCCAATAACGTACAGATTGATAAGTTGGTTTGCGTCCTTGCTTGGCGGTCAACATAAGCACGTAGCAGTCCGTGCCGCTTAGGGTTTCGCTGCCCGTAATCGAGGCGTTGTAGTCACGGGCATAATCTGCGGCGGCGAGGTCACCGTTCGAGGTCGGTCCTAGGGTTTTTTGACTCGGATTGATGATCATGGGGCGCTTAAGACCGGGCTTCTTGTAATAGAGGTCGCGATCGCGAAAGAGCAGAGCCTCTCCGCCTCGTGCTGCGGGTTCGATAATGTCGAGTCGCGCATTGTAGCCCTTACGCTTGAAATCCAGTATTAAGTCTTCCGTTTTATCGTCAATCACCGAGTGTACTGCGACTTGCCACGAAACGCCGTCGAGCAGGCCACCGCGAGCCTGATCGGCATCAGCGATGAGCTTGGACGGAT
Organism: Deltaproteobacteria bacterium; assembly: GCA_016874735.1. Lineage (NCBI taxonomy): Bacteria > Pseudomonadati > Myxococcota > Myxococcia > Deltaproteobacteria bacterium. Next base: position 3,110 of record VGTI01000049.1, on the reverse strand, counting down.
CCTCGGTGCCGTGTGCAATGGACGGCGCGATCAGGGAAACACCGATGATAGCGGCGACTCTTGCGATCTGGTATCTGCCTTTAATTAATTTGATACTTTTCATAGCTATTCCTCATTTCTCTTAATGACTGGGTCCCGTCAGCAGGTGGGCAACATTCTTTTCGGCAATAGTCCAGGCAGCGAGATACGTCGATGCTAGCGATAGCCCAAGCACGGCAAAGGACATCAGGCTCATGGAGCTATAGTTATGCGTAAGCGTCATGGCATGATGCGCTAAATCCATCCCAGGTGTCCGGTAGGTGAATCCTGCACTGTTGAGGCCACCGGTTAAAAGGTGACCGGCTACAACTCCCACGGCAATGGATACCGTTGATAGAATCGCCGACTCCATGGCAAATAGAACTCGAATGCGCCTTCTTGTATAACCAAGAGCGCGAAGCATACCGATCTCCTGCGATCTTTCGACGGCAGTAATAGTGGCAGCATTAAACACGGAAAAAAGAATGATCATGTAGGTCAGACCATTTACAAAGCCGATGAGGATATCAATGAAGCCGAGCGTACCTGCGTAAGATGGGACCACACTTTCCTCGTCGAAGCGCCGCACATCAAGTTGTAGTCCCGCCTGTACGAGCTGGTCGCGGATCCGGTCCGCTGTCCCGTGGAGATTTCGAGCATCCTTCAGCCAGATGACGTGGCGCATCGACCCATCGGTTCCAAAGAGGGATTGAGCCACTTTTAGCGGAACCACAGCTAAACTGTTATTTGTAGAAATGCTGCCAGGATTGAAACGACCGATGATCTCCCCGTCTATGACCGATGGCGTTCCATGCCAACCGTTGGCTGACATCTGCACATATGAGTCTCTGGCCCACTTTGTTGCCGCATCGGGATCGGCGCAGTCGATCGGTTCTGACTCATAGCCAGCTGGGACCTCAGAATGCAGGAGAGGTTTTTCCAGAGCCTGAGATAAACCGTTACTGAGGAGCACGCCGTTGACAGCTGCCGACGCTTCCCAAAGATGTTGCCCATGAAATTGCTTGTGGGCATCAGTCGCCCACGTTTTGAGCTCATCGTGGACAGAAATCCTCTGGTCGACTTCTGGGTCGATCCCCAGCACCTGAAATGGAAAGGAGTTGCAGCTGTTACTGATGAGACCCATGCCGTGAATCTGTGGGCCGTGGTAGGCTACTTCCTGGTCGCTATTCAGAACCTTCGCGATACGCGACGTCTCGTCGGGAGTCAGACTGAATCTCTGCGGGTCAAAGGCAAACTTTTCAAGGCCGCTGGGCTTATACACCTGAAGATGTCCCATCCTCGAGGAGTAGATCGTAAACACACGGCGTGAGTTGGACTCGTGGTGGTAGTAGGCAATCGATCCCGTGATCCCTGCTACACCAAAAACGATGGCCGAAGCAGTCGCCGCATTGCGTCGCTTGTTGCGCGACAGATTCTTCAGCGCCATCCACCAGAGTTCGAATGCCATAGCCAACCTCCTGCGCTTTGACGCCGGTGCTATCGGCGCTAAATGACCGGATCTTAAATTAAAATTTTAAGTTATTGATATTTCGGCAATAATCATAAATGTGACAGGTGTCTTGAACAAATGATCGCCGCAATCCGCGAGTTGCGTTGAATTAAATGTTACTGAAGCGGTACGAAAAAATTTGGTAGGCTGCCTCGATAAATCACATTAACCCGCACTGAAAATCTCGTTTCCCGCGCGCTTTTCAGGGCTTAGCGAAAGGACTCGCTGTGACTATCGAGGCAAGAAGACAATACCTTGCGGCCATCCGTCAGCGCTATAAAAATGCTACCAAGAGGGGCCAAACCCTGATCTTGGACGAGTTTTGCGCCGTGTGCGGCTATACCCGGAAACATGCCATCAGGGTCCTCAATCGGCCGTCCTCCGAGGCGCGGGCCAGGCCAGGTCCCAAGGCCACTTATGACGGAGATGTGGTGCGCCATCTGGTCGACCTCTGGAAGCTCATGAATTACATGTGCTCGGTCAAAATGAAGACCGCTATTGCGATTTGGCTCCCATACTACAAGCAGTCGGTAAGTCTTTCCGAGGAGTCAGAGCGCAAACTTCTGGCAATCAGTTCCTCGACGATTGATCGACTGCTCAGACCCTTCAAGGAGAAATGTAACCGCGGTCTCTCGGCCACAAAGGCGGGTGCCTTTCTTAAGTCGCAGATTCCGATCGAGCTTATCGATAAGCATGTTGATAAACCAGGTATGGTGGAGGCTGACACCGTAGCTCACTGTGGCAATAGTCTTCATGGTAATTTTGCTAACTCACTGACTATCACCGACTTGCTCTCGGGGTGGACTGTCAATAGAGCTACGTTAGGTAAAGACGCCCAGTCAATACTCGCCAAAATCATCGAAATTCGTGGTCAACTGCCGTTTCGGATGCATGGATTTGCATGCGATAATGGTAGTGAGTTTATCAATCAGTCGTTAGTTAGCTACATGCAGAGCCCAAAACACGGGCCCGTCAAATTCGTTCGTAGGCGCCCATACAAGAAAAACGACGCGGCCCACGTAGAGCAAAAAAAGATACACACGTGAGACAGCTATTCGGTTACCACAGAATAGAGGAACAAGATCTTATCGATCTCATGAATGACATCTATCAAAACTACTGGAACCCCCTTTTAAACTTCTTTTGCCCAGTACTCAAATTGAAGCGCAAAGTGCGAATCGGTGGAAAGCTAAGGAAGTTCTACGATCAACCGAAAACACCCTGTGATCGATTGCTCGACAGCGGTAAATTATCCGACCTCCGGACACAGCGATTACTTGCTGATCGAAGCCAACTTGACCCTCTCCAGCTCAAGAAAGGCTTGGACATTAAACTACGGCTATTTGGAGACCGACTTCACAAGCTTCAACAAGGAAAGGTGCTATTTGATCCAGAGGCAGCCTAACATCCAAAGACTACTCACTTTTCGGTAACATTTTCCCGTGATTCAATACGATCCGCCTCATTTATGGGGCGGTCTAGGCGATCTCAAGGGATTCGCGTTAGCGAATCCCGTCGCTGTTACTCTCTTACTTACCGCCTGATTGTCCTGTCCACGTCTTGTCTTCATTTCGCTTTCGGT